>NZ_OZ034994.1:0-302430 GCF_964031045.1 Spiroplasma endosymbiont of Aspidapion aeneum
TGAAAAAAAATAGCAAAGAAATTTGAAAAGAACTAAGAAATTGATTTTTAGATGTTGTTGATTTAAATATATATAATGAATATTTAAAAAATTCAAAGTTTTATAAAATCGATGATTACAACTACAATATTATAATACAAAATACGGTTTTTGGAAAAAATGTTCTTGACAATTTATTATCAGATATAGAAATTAAATTGTCATTAATCGTTGGTGAAAGAGCAAATATTTATTTTGTTAATGAAGATGAACATAACAAAAAAATTGAATTAAGTAAAGGTGTAAGACAAGCATTCAGAACTCAACCTTATAGTTTTGATACATTTGTGGAAGGTGAGTGTAATAAAGATGTATTGTCAATATCAAAGAAAATAGTTGACAACCCTGATAATGTTTTATTTAATCCTCTCTTTATATACGGAAAATCAGGTCTTGGAAAAACACACATTCTTTTAGCTATCAAATCAGAACTTGAGAAGAAACAAAAAAAAGTCTATTATGCACAAGCGTGAGAATTTAGAAATTTTTACACTTCTATTGCAAAGGCTGGTGAATTTGAAAAAATTGAGCCCATTTTTGAAAATGATTATTTTTTAATTGATGACTTTTATTTAATTAAATCTAATCCAAAAACCATAGATTTATTTTTTCTATTGTTATTGAATTTTCTAAAGGAGGGGAAACAAGTTATAATAACAGGTGACAAACATCCTAAGGAAGTTTCATGAATAGAACAAGGAATTAAAACTAGATTTTTAGCTGGCTTAATTACAAATATAAAGGATCTTGATAAAGTAACAGCTAAGTCTATTCTTAAGTTTAAAATTAAGTATAATTTATTGAATGTTGAAGAAAAATTGATTGATTTTTTGGTTGAAAATTATTCATCAAGTGTTAGGGAATTAGAAGGGACAGTAAACAGCCTTGTTGTTATTAGTATTGATAGTAAAACAAAAAATGAAATTATTACTTTAGAAAAATTTGTTAGTAAATTTGAGACACATTATGACAATAGCAATAATGGGGATTTAAAATCATTGATTCAAAGTATATGTCAATTTTTAAATTTTGACTTTGATTCAATCATAAGTCATGTGAGACTTAAAAGGATTGTTAATCAAAGAGACCAAGTTATATGAATTACAAAAAAAATTTCACCAAGTTCCACAGCGAGTGATATTGGTGGTGTTCTCGGAAACAGAGATCATACAACAATTTTATATTCAATTAACAAAATTAACACATCTTTAGCAAAAGATAAAACATTAGAAAAATCGTTAAAAAATATGGCAAAAAGCTTTATTAACTCTATTAAAAAATAGGTTATACACTTATCCCCACTATTATTAAGAAATGGAGAATAATATGCAGTTTAATATAGATAGAAATTTATTTATTGAAGAAATAAACAAAGCAAATAAAATAATTGATCTAAAATCCCAAAATATAGGATACACATATATAAAGGTTTCAGTTGAAGTAGATAATATCATAATCAAAAGTGTAAATAAAAATTTCTCACTTAAAAGTGTACTAAAAGTTGGTGAAACCTTAGAGGTTAAATCTGTAGGAGAATTTCTAATAAAAGGAAAACAAGTTATTGATATACTTAAAAAAATGAATGATAATAAAGTTAATATTTACCTTGTTGAAGAAGATCTATTGCTTATAACTGATGAAAAAAGTGAATTTTCCGTTGGAACTAGTGAAACAAATATTTTTGTTGATAAATCATTTAAACAAAATGGTAATCACATAGTGGTAAAAAGTGATGATTTACTTAAAGGAATTAAACAAACAATTGTTGCTGTTAATGAACAATGTACTAAGGTAAATTTAAAAGGATTGAATTTAACTATTGACAATGGAAAATTTTATTTATTTGCAACAGATAATACACGAATTGCTGTTAGAGAAATAGATTATATAGATTCTAATTTAAAGGAAATGAGTACTACAATACCAAAAGACATTCTTTCAGAATTGTTAAAAGTATTGGATGAAAAAGGCGATTGTAAAATAATTAATAATGAAAACTGTATTAACTTTATTTTTGGAAATGTTAATGCAGAATGTGGAATCTCAGAATATAAATTTCCAAATTTAATTAAATATACAAATATAGATTATACAACTTTATTAAATGTAGATCATAATCAATTTACTAATTTAATGTGAAGAGCAGACCTAACAAATGATATTACAAAAAATAATAATGTAAATTTTGAATTATCTAATAGTTCAATTCATCTAAATTCTACAGCACAAAATTGTACATTTAAAGAAACATTTACCGGTTTTGAAATTGAAGGTGAGCAATATCATTCAATATCATTCAACGCAAGATTTATGTATGATGCACTAAAATCGTTTAGTGTTAAAAATATACAATTAAAGATTAAAGATAAATTTTCACCAATAATAGTTTTATCAGATGAATTCCCTCAATTGGTACACGTTGTTTTACCATTAATAACATAATAAAATAGGACAATAGGAGATACATATATGCATAATATAAATAAAATATATGAAGACAAAGATAAATTTTTACAAAAATTAAATAAAAGAGGTGTAGATTATACAAACGAAATTAATCTTATTGAAAAAGATAATATAAAGAGAAAAAAACTCATTTTAAAAATTGAAAAAGTAAAAGCTAAGAAAAATGAATTAAGTAGAATTATTCCTAAATATATTAAAAATGGAAAAGAAGATGAAATTGAGAATATTAAGAAACAGATTAATTTATTAAATAATTCAATTGAAAAAGAGGATAAACATTTAAACAAATTAATTACAGATATTAATAAAAAACTATCTTATTTTCCCAATATCGTAGATGATTCTACACCTAACGGAAATGATGAAAATGATAATATTGAGGTTTATAGATGAGAAGGCGATGGATATAAAAAGAATAATTTTGATCATAGCGAAATAGCTATTAAATTTGGACTAATCGATTTTAAAAAAGGTGTTAAATTATCAGGATCAAGATTTGTTTTGTATACAAACAAAGGTTCAAAATTGGTAAGAGTAATAACAGATTTACTTTTAGAACAAAATTCTATCGCCGGTTATGAAGAACAATGAATGCCTCTAGTAGTCAATAAAGAAATGATGTATGGAACATCAAACCTTCCAAAGTTTGAAGATGATGCTTTTAAAACAATTGATAATCAATATTTAATTCCTACTTCAGAAGTTGTTTTAACAAATCTTAAGAAAGATGAAATTATTAATATTACTGAATTACCAATAAAATATACTGGATTTTCACAATGTTTTAGAAAAGAAGCTGGATCAGCAGGGAGAGATACTAAAGGAATTATAAGATTACACCAATTCAATAAAGTTGAGTTAGTTAAAATAACACACCCTAACGAATCATTTAATGAGTTAGAATCTATGGTGTCTGATGTAAAAAAAATTTTAAAATTATTTAAAATACCTTTTAGATTATTATCATTATGTTCTGGGGATTTAGGTTTTGCATCAACAAAGACATACGATTTTGAAATATGAATGGCTAATCAACAGAAATTTAGAGAAATTTCTTCGTGTTCAAATTGTTTAGATTTTCAAGCAAGAAGAATTAATTTAAAGTTTAGAGATGATGATAATAAATTGAAATTAGCTCATTCTCTTAATGGTTCTTGTCTTGCAATAGATCGACTTATAGCTGCAATAATTGAGTATTATTACGATGGAGTTAATCTTGTTATTCCAGACATTTTAAGAAAATATTTTAACAATGACAAATATTTTTAAACTGTTTCACGTGAAACAGTTTAAAAAATTATTACTGTTTCACGTGAAACAGTTTTTTTTAAAAAACATAACAAGTAATTATGATAAAATAATATTACGCGGTAAGGGTAACGTTCGAAGCTGGTCAGGTCCGGAAGGAAGCATCCATAAGAATCTGTGCCTTGTACCGCGTTTTTTATAGGAGAAAATGATGAGTAACAATCATTTAAAAATAATAAAAAAACTTATAGAAAAGTGCAAAAGAAAAGGCGAAGTCCCTGTTGTTGCATTAATATATAATATTAAACATCAAGAAAAAATATTTTATTCATATAATACAAGGCAAAAAAAATATACTATTTGTGGTCATGCAGAAATAAATTTAATTAATAAGATGTTTAAAAAAACTAAATCAAAAAACCTTATTAATTTTGAAATGATAGTTACATTAATACCATGCGAAATGTGTTACTTTGCAATAAAACAAGTATCAATTAAGAATATCTATTACATTTTAGATAATGATAAGACTATTACAAAAGATATAGAACAAACAACTCCTAAACTAATTAAGATCAAATCTGAATATAGCGAACAATATAAAAAGGAACTTAGTAATTTCTTTAAAAAAATGAGGTAATTTATGAATGAAGTTTTATACAGAAAATATAGGCCTAAAGACTTTGATGGTGTTGTGGGTCATGAAAACTTTAAACAAATATTGTTGAATGAATTAGAATCAGATTCTCTTCCACACGCATTATTGTTTAACGGTCAAAAAGGAACGGGGAAAACATCAGTTGCAAGAATTATTGCAAAAGTTTATAACTGTAAAAATAATAACCAAAATAAGAGTATTTCTTGTGATAAATGTGAAAGTTGTATTAATTTTATAAACGACAGTCATCCAGATATTATTGAAATTGATGCAGCTTCTAACAACGGTGTCGATGAAATTAGAGGATTAAAACAAAATATTAATATTTCTCCCATAATTGGGAGACACAAAATATACATAATAGATGAAGTACATATGCTAACTCAAAGTGCATTTAACGCATTTTTAAAGACATTAGAGGAACCTCCTTCATTTGTGGTATTTATACTTGCAACAACCGAAATTCACAAAATTCCGCAAACAATATTATCTAGATGTCAGCTTTACAATTTTAATAAATTATCCTTTTTAGACATTAAGGAAAAGATTGAGGAGATTTGTATAAAAGAAGGCCGCGAGGTGGATGATGAATGTCTTAGCGAAATATACTATATGTGTGATGGTTCACTAAGAGATGCCTTAAATATTTTAGATCAATTATTTGCCTTTCTTCCGGACAAGGTAACAATAGATCAGTTTAAACGCGTTTTTAGTACAATTTCCAAGAAAGAAAAGCTAAACTTAATATTATTTATACTTGAAAAAAAATACGATGAGATCTTTGACTTTTTTAATAAAATAGATAACCAAAATATTAATAATTCTGTTTTTATTTTATCTTTGATTGATATTTTAAAAGAACTTATCGAATCAAAGATTGTTAATAATAAAAAATCATTTATTTATATTACAAATGAAGATTTTAATATTTTTTCAAAATTTAATTATAACGATATTTTAAAAGTAGCAGATATTTTTATATTGTTATATCAAAAGAACAAAAATAACAATCTAAAACCTAAAATAATATTAATAACATTAATAGCAAAATTATTACTTATAAGTAATAATATTATTGACAAATCAATGGGAGTAATAGACAGTCATTCAGAATCCATTGACCAGTTAAAATTTTCAATTTATGATCAAGAAAAAAATGTTAAAAATAAAAAAAACATAAACACCGAATATAAATTAGAAAAAAATGATACCATTAATGAGAATGACAATGTTGAAATCAAAAAAAATATAACTTATAAAATAAAAGAAAGTGCTATTTTTATGTGTTTAAATAAAAGTACAAAAAAATATCGAGAAGAATTTACTATTGCATTGTCAAGGGCTGACTTTTCAAAACTTAATAATATATCTTTTTTAGAAAAATCAAAAATAATCGCTGCAACAAAAGACTGTTTATTATATGCAACCAAAAGTGGCGAAAACGAGATGTTAATAAATTATAAAGATCTAATTAGCAACGAGGAAACAATAAAACAAATCAAAAATCTTTTTGGAAGCAAAATAGCAATAATTCAAATTGAGCAAAACAAAGTCCAATTAATAAAGATAAAATATGATATTGATAAAGATAGATATAATTCCTCTAACTTTTCATTAACAGACTTTTATGAGGGCAAATATTTTGACTCGAATGACAACCATGACGAAAAATTAGGTAAGATCATAGGATTATTTGGTAAAGATAATGTAAAAATAGATTAGGAACGTTTATGAATAAAGATAATGATTTTTTTGGTGCATTAAAAACAATTAGTAAATCAAATTCTGCAAATTTATTTTTTGATCTAATAGAAAATAAAGATAAAATTAATGATATTAGAAATATACTAAATGATATTGAACTTAATTTTACTATATGCAATATATGCCTTTATATAAAAAATAATAATTTATGTTTCTTTTGCGATGAAAAAGACAGAGATATTTCAAAAATATGTGTTGTTTCATCATTGTTTGATGCTTATAAAATATATAACACAAAATATAATGGACAGATACACATATTGAATACTAAAATTGAATTTCAAAACCCAAATGATTATACAATTGAAAAATTACGGAAAAGGTTATATAATATAAAGGAATTAATTATTGCACTAAACTTAACATTCGAAGGGGAAGTTATTTCAAATTATTTAAAAAACATTCTAGCGAAAGAAGTTAATAAAATATCGAGAATAGCACAGGGAATTCCTTTTGGGGGGTCATTAAATTATGCTGACTATGAAACGCTAAGTTCTGCAATTCTTAATAGAAAAAAAATAAACAAGGGGTAATAAAATGTTCTTAATAACACTTGAAGGAATAGATGGTTGTGGCAAAAGCACAGCGGCGAATTATGTCTATGAATATTTAAAAGAAAAAAATTTTAAGGTTATATTAACCCGTGAGCCAGGTGGTGATAGAATAGCTGAATCTCTTAGAGAAATTATTTTAGACCCAAAAAATATTGATATTGCCTCTTGAACAGAAGCTTTATTATATATCGCTTCACGAGCTCAACACATATCAAATGTTATATCACCTGCAATTAAATCTAATAAAATTGTTGTTTGTGAACGCTTTTCTGATTCAACAAACGTTTATCAGGGGTATGCGAGAGGTCTTGGTTATGAACATGTAAATCAACTTCAAAACATAGTGTATGGTTACATAAGACCAGATTTGACTATTTTTTTAGATATTGAGCCAGATGAAGCAATAAAAAGAGTTGAGGCAAGAACAAAAGAAACTAAACAAAAAAAAGATAGATTAGAAAGTGAAGGGAGAGAATTCTTTAATAGTGTATATCAAGGATACAAGGATATAATTGCTTCCGATAAATCTGAAAGATTTATGATTGTTAATGCTAGAAAAAATTTAAAGAATGTCAAACAACAAATAGAAGATGTTGTTAGAAATTTTTTAGAAGTAAAGTTACAAAAGGAATTATAAATGAATATTGATGCTTTTCTAAAATTACTAAGAGAAAGATTAATCGGTAATATTCTCCACCACTCAATCATAATTTGTATTAATGAAGATAATGATTTTCAAATTATTTACAATAGTATAAAAGAATTATTTACTGAAAAAAATAAATACTACACAGATCCTGAATTTATATTGCTATCAGATCAACCAAGTAAAAGTGAAATAAATTCACTTCTTTTTGACTTTTCTTTGAAAAAAGACACCAATAAATTTAAATATTATGTAATTAAAAACATTGATAACATGAATGTTTATGCTAGCAATAGTATTTTAAAGTTTTTAGAGGAACCGCCCAAAAATACTTATGGTTTTATGTTTGCAAAAAATTTTAGTAATATTTTAGAAACAATTAAATCGAGGTGTCTAAATTTTAAAATAGCACACATAAAAAAAATCGGCTTACCTATTTTGGAAAATATAAATAAATGTAATATTTTTGTACTTTCTGAAAAATTAAATAAACTCACATTAAATGAATGCTATAATGAATTTGTAGATTATTATTTATCTAATATTCAAATATTTAACTATGATAATTCTAATAAATATTTGGACCTTTTAAATAAACTTTACATAAATAATATGAAATCTATGGTTATCGAAAGTTTTATTTCTTTGCTATTGAAGGTACATTATGCTAATTCTTAACGACCTTTTAAATTATAAAAATTTAAAGATTTATCAAGATAATAATATGTTTAATTTTTCTATCGATTCTATCTTATTGGCTAGATTTGTAAAATTAAAAAATGATGTTAAGATTATTGATATTGGTACAAATAACTGTGTAATACCATTAATAATGTCTCTATATTCTAATTCTAAAATAACGGCGATTGAAATTCAACAAAAGGCTTATAATATTGCGAAAAAAAATATTACAATAAACAACAAAGAAGAAAAAATTAATTTGGTTTGGGGAGATATTAAGGATTTTTCAAAAAATAACAATAATTATTTTGATATTGTAGTATGCAACCCCCCATATTTCAAAGTTGAGGACAGCAGTAAAAAAAATATATCTATAGCAAAAACATTATCAAGGCACGAAGTAAGTTTAAATATTGATGAGTTATTACAATGCAGTTCGAAAATATTGAATAATAAAAAAGATTTTTATATGATACATTTAACTGAAAGATTTGATGAAATAATATTAAAACTTAGAAAATATAAGTTAACACCTAAATTTGTGCAATTTATTTATCCAAAAGAAAATATAAAATCAAACCGATTTATGATACATTGCAAATATAATGCTAACCAGGGAATATCTATTTTGCCACCATTAATTATAAATGAAAAAAATGGTTCATATACAAGAGAGGTTCAAAAATTTTTTAATGAATAAAATTATAAAGAATGAATTTGTAAAGAAGAAATTTGTATTGGGGTTATCCGGTGGACCTGACAGCATTTTTTTATTTATTCATTTAGTTAATGAACTTGCTGAACCTCAAAAACAATTAATAGCTTGTCACATAAATTATAACTATAGAATAGATTCAAATATTGACGAAGATATTTGTGTTCAACTATGTAATAAATATAAAATAAAATTATGTTTAAAGTCTTGCAATCTTTATGATTCAAAAACAAATTTTGAATCATGAGCTAGGGAAACAAGATATGAATACTTTAAGAAAATTTGTGATAATTTTGATTTTGATTTTATTACAACAGCTCATAATTTAAATGATTTTATTGAAACTTATTATATTCAAAAAGAAAGAAAAACAAATGTATCATTTTTTGGTATAAAAGAAATAACCAATATAAAGAATTGCAAAGTTTATAGACCTATGTTGTCTATAAAAAAAAGCGAAATTATACACGAGGTAACAAGATTTAAAAAAAATGGTATAATATCTTCTTGAGCCAATGATTCCACAAATAATAATGATAAATTTTTAAGAAATAAAATAAGAAAAAAACTTTGTGAAAAAGATTTTGAAAATATAATTCAAAAAATAATTACAGATAATAATCAACAATTTGATTATGAACAAACTATAAACAATTTTTTCAAGGGAGAGTATTCCTACCTTAAAATTGATAGTATTAATAGAATACCTAATGAAAAATTAAGGTTAAAAATTTTATTTAGATTTTTACAACATCATATGTCTGCGGATAAAATATCTTCAAAAAAAAATCGGTTAGCTGAAATTTTAAAACAGATAAAGTCAACCAAAGTATTTCTTGAATATAAGACTGATGAGTTTTTATTAGTAAAAGATAAGAATAAATTATATGTTATTAATGAACAATTTAGAGAAATTATTGATGAACAATATGATCACAACAAAGTAAATTTTTATAAAAAATACGTAAATTTTATAAATATTGAAAATACAAACAACAATATTAAAATTTCAAATAATTGAATAAAATATAAAAAATATAAAATCAATAATAGCGGAAAAACTCTTAATGATGCATTTAAATTTAAACAAATAAGTAAACATGAAAGATATAAATATATTTTCTTTATTAATAGTGGTGATAAAATTATCAACTGAGACTACTAAAAATGATAATATATAATATATAAAAGGAGAAATATGAAGAATAAAAAATCAATATGAATATGGTTCTTTTCAGTAATGTCAATAATCATAATAATAGCTGCTTTGTATCTCTGAAAAAACCCAACAAAAGAATCCTTATCTTTTAATGAGTTTATGTCTCTTGTAAATAATGGAAAGATTAAGACACTATCTTGACAATATAGCAACGGAATATACTATGTGTCTGGAACATATCTTCAGGGAGATCAATTATCAAGTTTTCAAATTTGTTTTACAGATTCAATTCTCGATGCTCAAGCACCGTCAATTAAGGCTACGATTTTGGAATTTTTATCGAATAATTCATATGCCCTTTCAAGCACCTCTCTTTGGTCTTCAATTGGTTCACAATTATGAGTTATAGTATATATAATAATTATGATCGTTTTTATGGTTATGCTTTCAAAATCATCCGGTGGCGGTCTTTTGGGTATGCAAAAAAACAAAACTCGAGAAACTAAGTCTGATGTTAAATTTACCGACATTGCTGGTATAACAGAGGAAAAGGAAGAACTAATTGAATTGGTTGATTATCTAAAGAATCCAGCAAGATATGCTGAAATGGGTGCAAGAATACCAAAAGGTGTATTAATGGAGGGCCCCCCAGGTACAGGTAAAACTCTTTTAGCAAAAGCAGTCGCCGGTGAGGCTGGTGTCCCATTTTTCTCAATTGCTGGGAGTGAATTTGAAGAGATGTTTGTGGGTCTCGGAGCAAGTAGAGTTAGGGATCTATTTTTAGATGCTAAAAAAACTGCTCCATGTATTATTTTTATTGATGAAATTGATGCAGTTGGTAGAAAAAGAAATAATTCATTAGGGTCTGGAACAACAGAACAAACATTAAATCAATTATTGGTTGAGATGGATGGTTTTGAACCTAATTCTGGAATTATTGTAATGGGTGCAACAAATAGAGTAGATGTACTTGATCCTGCTCTTTTAAGGCCGGGTAGATTTGATAGAACAATACAAATTTCTCTACCCGATATTAGGGAAAGAGAAGCTATTTTAAAATTACATTCTAGAAATAAGCACATTTCAAAAAATGTTGATTGAAAAAGAATAGCAGAAAGAACTCCGGGATTTTCCGGCGCACAATTGGAAAATGTTTTAAATGAAGCGGCGATTTTAGTTGTTAGAAGAAACGGGAAAGAAGTAAAACTCATTGATATTGATGAAGCAATAGATAGGGTTGTTGGTGGCCCTGCTAAAAAATCCAGAACAATGACAATTAATGACAAAAGTATCGTTTCATATCACGAGGGTGGGCATGCTCTTATAGGACTAATATTAAAATCAGCTTCTAAAGTGCAAAAAGTAACTATTATACCTCGAGGTAATGCTGGTGGCTATACAATAATGACCCCAAAAGAAGAAACCAATTTTAACTCTAAGGATAATTTATATGGAACTATTACCGGATATTTAGGTGGTAGAGCAGCTGAGGAAATTAAATTTGGAAAAAACAAAATTACCACAGGCGCACACGACGATTTAGATAAAGCAACCACAATTGCTAGAAAAATGGTTACGCAATTTGGAATGTCTGAACTCGGATTAGCAAGACTTGTATCTATCCAAGATGAAGCTATGGGAAATTACAAAGGGATTTATTCTGATGAAGTTGCCTCAAAGATTGACCAAGAAATTAATAAAATTTTGAATACTTGTTATTTGTTGGCTGTTAAAACAATAAAAGCAAATATGAATCTTTTGGATTTAATTGCTGAAAGTTTAAGAATTTTAGAAACAATAACAGCTGAACAAGTTGAATACATTTATAAAAATAAAAAACTCCCGGATGAAGTATTGGTTAGAAAAAAAGAAATGGAAAAAGAGTTACCACTTGACGAAAATTAATTTTTAAAAATGACTCAAAACTAAATTTATTTTAGAGACTGGGTCTTTTGGTTGTTTGTATAGAATAGGTATCATTATGTTATTTCCATATAAATATGATTACTTATACATATAATTTGAATCATATAGAATATGTTAAAAAAATAATGTATTATTATTATGGTGGGTGTGTTTGGATAATTTTAAGTACGATATTTTAAATGATTTTATAGAAATAAAAGAGTTACAAATAAGTCAGCTAACTTCATTTTTTAAATTATTACAAGAATCAAACTTGCAATACAATTTGACTAAGATAATCGAATTTGATGATGTTGTTAAGAAACACTATTATGACTCATTAATCTTTACAAAAGAGATTAAACTTTTGGACCAAAAAATAATAGATGTTGGTTCGGGAGCGGGTTTTCCTGGAATTGTCTTAAAAATATGTTTTCCAAATTTAAAAGTTTTTCTTTTAGAATCAAACGGAAAAAAAGCCAACTTTCTTAAAGGTGTTATTTTAAAACTTAAACTAAAGGATATTTTTGTAATAAACGATAGAAGTGAATCTTTATCAATAATAATGAAGGAAAATTTTGATATTGTCGTATCAAGAGCAATGGCCCCACTAAATATTCTTTTAGAATTAACTGCACAACTTATTAATATTGGAGGAACTTTAATAGCCCTAAAAGGGAAAAATTTTGAAAAGGAATTAGAAGACCTTAATAAAAAAAATTCAATGTTAGGATTAGATTGGTGAAAAACTCAGAAAGTTTATATAGAAGGAATAGGTCATAGGGTGAATATTTTTTACAAAAAGATTAACCGCACTCCAAATATTTTTCCAAGAAGTTATTCTGTTGTTAAGAAAAAACCATTAGGATGAAAGGAAAAAGAGTAATATGGGAAAAGTAATTACAGTTTCCAATCAAAAGGGTGGAGTTGGTAAAACAACAACTTCTATAAATTTAGCACACGGCTTAGCTTTAGCTGGGAGAAAGGTTTTATTGGTAGATACAGATCCACAATCAAACGCTTCTTGAGCACTTGGTTTTAATCCTAATTCTGAGACAACAAAAAGCATTTATAATATTTTTAAGGGAACTGATAAAATTGAGGATATTATAGTTTATGATATACGAGAAAATTTGGATCTTTGTCCTAGCACGCTAAAGTTTAACGAAATTTTCTCATATCTTGAGGGAGACACCCCAAACAATTCTTCAATCCTTTCAACTGAAATTAATAGAGTAAAAGGAATGTATGATTTTATAATTCTTGATACACCTCCAAATTTAGGTATAATTAATAAAAATTGTTTAACTGTCGCCGATAGTGTTTTAATACCGATTCAGGTCGAACACTTTGCTATTCATGGAATTGCTCAAATTCTACAAACAATAAAACAAGTGAAGGAAGAGTTCAATGAAAAACTAACAATTGAAGGTGTTCTTTTAACTATGATGGATAATAGAACAAATATAGGAAAACAAATATTTGATGATGTTCAAATAACATTCAAGAATAACTTATATAGATCAATAATTCCGCGAAGTGTTAAAATTATTGAATCGCCAGAGCAACAGAAAACTATTTTTGAATATGACTGAGGAGGTGCTGGTGCAAAGGCTTATAGAAATTTCGTTTGGGAGGTTTTAAAAAATAATGGCTACTAAGAAGAAAACCTTACTAAAAGACCTTTTTAATGGTAATGTTGATGAAACAATAAATTTTATTCAATCTAAACCAAAGGTGGCAAAGGATTTATCAGATGAAGTTTTTTTAACAACTCTCAGTGTAAATCCCGACCAACCTAGAAGAAATTTCAATGAATCTGAATTGAATGAATTAGCATCATCAATAAAAAACATAGGTTTAATTCAACCAATAATTATTAACCAAGACAATATAATAGTTGCTGGTGAGAGAAGATATAGAGCCTCAAAAATAGCTGGACTTGAAAAGATATCAGTTATAAGGTTATCATTAACACAACAACAATTAGAGGAATACTCAATAACTGAAAACGTGCAAAGGGTTGATTTGCTACCCATAGAAGAAGCAAAAGCATATAAAAAATTAATTAACAAATTTTTGTTAACACAAGAAAAAATATCTGAAAAAGTTGGAAAATCAAGATCGCATATAGCAAATATACTAAGATTATTAAATCTTCCTGACTATATTCAAGTTGCAATGAATAATAATGAAATTTCAATGGGTCAAGCTAAGCCACTTTTGTCAATTATTAATAATGAAAAAAAAATAAAGGAGATATTTGATTTATTAATTGAGAAAAATTTAACTTCAAGGGAAGTTGAACTATTAGTTAACAAGGCTAATAACCCCCAAAAAATATTTAATAAGTTAGTAAATAAAAATGATGATATTATTGCCATGGAAAGAAAATTGACAACATTATTAAAAACACCTGTGAAAATTGAAAAAAACAAAGTTATTGTTAGTTATAATGGAGTTTCAGACCTGAATCGATTATTAGAATTAATGAACTTGCTAAACGAGCAATAGGAGAGTCACTATGGGATTAAAAGTAGGTATTGTAGGTTTACCAAATGTAGGAAAGTCAACGTTATTTAACGCAATAACAAATTCACAGGTTGAGGCAGCAAATTATCCTTTTGCAACTATTGAACCTAACATTGGTGTAGTTGAAATAAAAGATGAAAGACTAACAAAAATTGCATCAATTTTTAAGTCTAAAAAGATAATTTATGCAACTATTGATTTTGTTGATATTGCAGGTCTTATCGCTGGAGCGAGCAAAGGAGAAGGCTTGGGTAATGCTTTTCTTTCGAAAATAAGAGAAACAAACCTTATATGCCATGTTGTCAGGTGTTTTGATAATAATAATATAACACATATCGAAGGAACAATTGATCCGGTGCGGGATGTTGAAATAATATTGTTAGAGCTTATTCTTGCTGATGAGGCAGTCATTGATAAGAGACTTGCCAAAATAAATGTCAAGGTTAACTCTAAAACTGATAAATATACTATGTTAGAATATTCACTATTGTCTAAAATAAAAAATCAATTATCTAAAGCAAAATTAATTAACCAATTACAATTTGATAATGATGAATTAAATATTATTCAGGGTTATAATTTGATAACTTCAAAAAAATTTGTATTTGTAGCAAATGTACAAGAGGATGAAATTTTAAATGATACATTTAACTTTGTAAAATTAAAAAAATGATGTGAAGAAAACTCATTTCCTATAATAAAAATATCCGCAAAGATAGAAGAAGATTTATCTCGAATGAATGAGAAAGAAGCAGAATTATTTCAGGTTGAATATAATATTCAAAAATCAGGGTTAAGTCAACTTGTAGACTGTGCATTTAATTTGCTTAAGTTAAAGACATATTTCACAGTAGGCCCTCAAGAAGCTAGGGCTTGGGAATTTAGGGATGGTATGACAGCGCCACAATGTGCGGGGATTATTCATACAGATTTCGAAAAAGGCTTTATAAAAGCTGATGTGTATGATATTAATGATCTTTTTATGTATAATAGTGAACAAGAATTAAAAAATGCTGGTAAGGTAAGATTGGAAGGAAAGAACTATATTGTTAAAGATGGAGACGTTTGTTTCTTCAGAACTAACAAATAGTTTTCAAAATGAGGATAGGTTTTTCAAAAGATATTCATAATAAAGTTGAGGGTAAAAAAATAGTACTTGGGGGTATAGTTATAGAATCCAATTTTGCAGTTAATGCCTATAGTGATGGAGATGTTTTAATACATTCTATTTGTGAAGCTTTGCTTGGAGCCATGGGACTGGATGATCTTGGTAGTTATTTTTCAAAAGATAATCAAATAGAAAATTTTTCATCTATTAAGATTGTAGATTTTACAAAAAATATATTAAAGGAAAAAAGATTCAAAATAACTAATATAGATACTCTGATTATGGTTGATAGTTTAATAATTAAAAATTACAAAGAAAGCTTAAAAAGAGGAATCTCAGATCTATTTGGTATAGAAGAAAAAAAAATAGCCATAAAAGCAACAACATCCGAAAATAATTTTGTGGATTTTATTGAATGTAGTAGTGTAGTTTTGATAGAGGAAGTATAAAATGACAAAAAAAGTACGAGTTAGATACGCGCCATCACCAACAGGTTTTTTGCATATTGGGAACACAAGAACGGCATTAATGAATTTTTTATTTGCAAAACACTACGATGGAAGCTTTATTATACGTGTTGAAGATACAGATTTTGAGCGTAATATTGATGGGGCATTAGAATCACAATTTTCAAATCTTGATTGACTAAAAATAACACACGATGAATCATATTTAAAACCTAATAAAATTTATGGCGAATACATTCAATCAAAAAAAATTGATAGATATTATAAGTTGGCTAATCAGTTGATAGAAAATGGTTTTGCATATAAATGTTATTGTTCACACGAAGACCTTGAAATTGAAAAGGAAAGACAAATAGAAAATGGTGTAACAGCACCCTTATATTCAGGAAAATGCAGAAATATAAGTAAAAAAATAAATGATAAAGAATTTAGTATTAGATTTAAAGTGCCTAAAAACAAAGAATTTATAATAAATGACATTGTTAGAAATAAAATTGTTTTTAATTCATCTGAAATTGGTGATTTCGTAATAGTTAAATCAAATAAGGTTGCAACATATAATTTTGCTGTTGTTGTTGATGATTATGATATGAAGATTAGTCATGTTATTAGAGGGGAAGAACATATTTCCAATACCCCTAAGCAATTAATGATATTTGAAGCACTATCATGGAACAATCCTATTTTTTGTCATTTAACTCTCATAGTTGATGATTCTAAAAAGAAACTTTCCAAACGAAGTCCCAATGCCTTATTTTTTATTGAAGAATATAAAAATAAAGGTTATTTACCTGAAGCTGTTTTTAATTATATAGCACTATTAGGTTGGAGTCCAAAAAACGAGCAAGAAATATATTCTATTGAGGAACTTATAAATATTTTTACTGAAAACAATTTTTCAAAATCTCCCTCAACATTTGACATGAATAAAATGAAGTGATTTAACAGTCAATGAATGAAATTAATTGACGAAAAAAAATATCTCAATGAGGTTAAGAATTTTATAGATTATGAAAGATTTAATTTTGATAAAAAAAATGCTTTGTTTAATAAAATACTTTTGCTATTTAAAAATGAAATTGATTATTTTTCGCAAATTAACAATCATCT
Source organism: Spiroplasma endosymbiont of Aspidapion aeneum (assembly GCF_964031045.1). Lineage (NCBI taxonomy): Bacteria > Bacillati > Mycoplasmatota > Mollicutes > Entomoplasmatales > Spiroplasmataceae > Spiroplasma > Spiroplasma endosymbiont of Aspidapion aeneum. The sequence goes on from NZ_OZ034994.1 coordinate 17,053, forward strand.
TGATATTTTCACAGATAATAAGAAAGTAGATTCGGAGACTATTAATTTTTTTGAACCTTTTAAGACACATTCAAACGAAATGATTCATACCTTTTTACATGAGTTGGAAATTATAAATGATTTTTCAGAAGACATTATAAAGTCACTAATAAAAAATATGGGAGAAAAATTCTCACTAAAAGGAAAAAGCCTTTTTATGCCGATAAGAATGGCTGTCACTAAAACATGGCACGGACCAGAACTTGCCAAAACTATATTGTATATTGGGAAAGAAGCAAGTATAAGAAATGTTTGTAATTTTATAAAAGAGGTTTGAGGTGGAAAATAAATTTGTTAAATATTTTAGAGATAATGTTCATGGTGATATACTAGTTGATGAGATGATTGTATATGAGCTTATAAATACAAATTTTTTTCAACGATTAAGAAGAATTGAGCAACTCGGAGGAGCAAAATATGTATTTCTTGGTGCAAACCATACAAGATTTTCACATTGTATAGGAGTCTATCATATTGTTTGTAAATTTTTATTAAATCCTAATATTGTTTCTGCATTTTCAGATTATGAAATAAAAGTCTTAAAGGTATCGGGGCTTTTACACGATATTGGCCATGGACCTTTTTCTCACACTTTTGAGTGAATTTTAGAAAATGCTGTGATTGATTCACACGAACAATACTCGTCAAAAATAATTAGAGAAGACCCTGAGATTTTAAAAATTCTAAAAATTTACAATATTAACCCAGAAGATGTTTGTTCTGTAATAGAAGGAAAAAATAAAAAATTATCTCCTCTAATTTCTAGTCAAGTTGATGCAGATAGGATAGATTATCTTCTTCGGGACGGACTTCTCGTTGGAGTTAACTACGCTGCAAGTGATGTAGAATGAATTATTAGAAATTCTTTATACAAGGATGAAGATATGATATTTAATTATAAAGCTAAAAGTAGCTTAGAAAGTTATCTTTTAGGAAGGTATCATATGTATGAACAGGTTTATTTGCATAAAACATCAATTGCTTTTGATGAGACATTAAGATCTTGATTTGAAAGACTGATAGATTTAAAAAAAATAAATTATAACTTTATAAATATAAAAATGATAGACATCCTAAAAGAGGTTATTGAGAAGAAGGTTATTCCGTTAAATAAATATTATTTAATGGATGACTATTTATTGATAAATTTTTTTCAAGATGGAAGACTTGAGAAGGATGAAATATTTGCAAAGTTATCATATATGCTAGTTAATCGTCATTTCCTAAAAGTTGTAGACAATTTTAATGAAAGCGGTTTCCAGAATTTTAAAAATAATCTAGGTAATAAGGAAGATGTTAAATATTTTTGTCGTAAACAAAAGGTTTCCAGTCTTCAATTGTACAGGGTTAAGTCTAAACACGAAGAAATAAAACTTTTATTAAAAAATGGAGATATAAAGAGTTTGGATAGTGTTTCTTCTTTAATAAAAAATTCAAATAAAAAAAGTGAAAAAAGTGTTTTAAAAAGTAATTATTTATATTTATTCTCAAAAGATTATATATAATTAATAATTAGGAGGTTCTTTTATGTCTGAAATAGCATTGATTGACAAAATTTATGAAATATTAAAAAAAACAAAAAGAGAAATTTCTTTTAATGAAATATGAAAAAAATTAAAAAAAGAAAATTTTATTAATTTTAAAAAGGAAGAAGAAACAAAAGCCGAAGCATATACAGAACTTGTTTTAGATAACAGATTTGCATTAACTGTAGATGGTAAATGGTGTTTAAGAGATTTTCTAAAGTATGAGGATATAAAAAAACAGTATTCAAATATTGATAAGTTTATGACTACTGAAGAATTTGATAGCACCGTACAATATAGAAATAATGATAACGGTGACACAGTGGCATTTGACGTTAAAAAGATTTCGATAAGAGATAAATATGGTTCATTGGAAGAAAATGTTCTTGATGCAGATTTAATTGAAACATTGGAAGATGAGGATGAGTATATAACAGATTCTTTTATAGATGATGATTTTGATGATACAGATGATTATGAATAGTCTGTTTATACTTTAAATATATTAAAAAGGAGTTTAAATGAAATACATTTTTATAACGGGTGGTGTTGTATCTGGTTTGGGAAAAGGTATAGTTGGCAGTTCCATTGCTGCAATATTAAAATCATTTGGTGTCAAGGTCTATATGAAGAAATTTGATCCATATTTAAATATTGACCCCGGAACAATGAACCCCATTGAACATGGAGAAGTTTTTGTTACAGATGATGGTGCAGAGACTGATTTAGATTTAGGTCACTATGAAAGGTTTATTGATGTTAATTTATCTAAAAATGCATCAATAAGTTCAGGAAAAATTTATGAGCATACATTACTTATGGAAAGAAGAGGACAGTTTTATGGAAAGACCGTTCAGATAGTTCCTCATATAACCAATTTGATAAAAGAAGAGATTTACACGCTGGATGCAGACGTTGACGTTGACGTTGTTATATGTGAAATTGGAGGAACAGCGGGGGATATTGAATCACAGCCATTTATAGAGGCGATTAGACAAGTAAGAATGGAAAAAGGAATTAAAAGTGTTATGTTTATTCACGTTGCTTTGCTACCGTTCCTAAAAATTACAAATGAGTATAAAACAAAACCAATTCAGCACTCATTTAAACAGCTTTTAGGTCTTGGAATTCAACCAGATATTATAGTGACTAGGTCAGAAACTGAGATAGAGAAAAAACTTAAGGAAAAAATATCTCTATTTTGTAATATAAATGAAGAATCAGTTATTAGTTGTCCTGATAGTGAGTCAATATATTTTGTTCCCCAAACATTATATAATGAGAAGATTCATGAAATTATTACTTCTCAGCTTGAAATTAAGATTACTAAGCCCAACTTTTCGTGGTGAGAAAAATTAATTAAAAATATAAAGGAAGCAACTAATAATGTAAAGATAACAATAGTTGCAAAATACTTTGCGTTAAAAGACTCTTATCTTTCTGTTATAGAATCATTAAAAATAGCAGGTTTTGCAACCAAAAATAACATTAGTATTGAATGGGTTGATGCTAAAAAACTTAATATAGATAATTATAAACAAGAGTTAAAAAATAGTAAAGGAATTCTTGTACCAGGGGGATTTGGTGAAAGTGGCATAGAAGGTAAGATATTAGCAGCAAAATATGCAAGAGAAAATAATATTCCATACCTAGGTATCTGTTTGGGTCTACAGGTTGCTTGCGTTGAATTTGCAAGAAATGTATTAAAATTATCAAACGCTGCAAGTACAGAGGTTGATATAAATACTAAAAACCCTGTTATCGATATCATGAATGGTAAAGATAAATATAATATCGGTGGAACATTAAGAGTTGGTGGGTTTAATACTAATATAAAAAAAGGAACACTAGCATATAACATTTATAAGAAAAACGTAATAAGAGAAAGACACAGACATAGATATGAATTTAATAATGACTATCGAGAAGCATTTGAAAGCAAAGGTTTTGTTTTTAGTGGAATTTATGAAGAGGGAAATCTTGTAGAAATTATCGAAAACCCAGCATGTAATTTCTTTATAGCAAGCCAATACCATCCTGAGTTTACATCGAGAATTGGTAAACCAAATCCTTTGTTTAAAAGTTTCGTAAGTGCTGTGGTAAAATATAGTTATAAATAATTAAAATAATATATAATAAAAGTGGAATAAGAGGAAAAAAATGGCACAGATATATCATAAAAAATTAGTTAATGCAAAAAATATGGTTCTAAATGCACATAAAAATAAATATGCAATTGGACACTTTAACATTAATAACCTTGAGTGAACAAAAGCAATTCTTGAAGGAGCTCAAGAAACAAAAACACCAGTTATTATTGCAACTTCTGAAGGGGCAATAAAATATATGGGAGGAGTAAATGTTGTTGTTGGAATGGTAAATGGATTACTGGATGATCTTAATATTACAATCCCAGTAGCCTTGCATCTAGACCATGGACAATCTCCAGAAATTGTTAAAAAATGTATTGAGGCAGGATATTCATCTGTTATGTTTGATGGTTCACATTTACCATATGGTGAGAACCTAACAAAAACAAAAGAACTTGTTAAATTTTCAGAAAAATTTAATGTATCTTTTGAGGCAGAAATTGGGTCAATCGGTGGAGAAGAAGATGGTGTTATTGGAAGTGGTGAACTAGGTGATCCAATTCAGGCAGCAGAAATATCTAAAGTGGGCATTGACATGTTGGCTGCAGGAATAGGTAACATTCATGGTAAATATCCAGATTGGTGAAAATCATTATCATTTGAAACGCTTGAAAAACTTCAAGCAGCATGTAAAATGCCAATGGTACTACATGGTGGAAGCGGGATACCACAAGACCAAGTTAAAAAGGCAATCACACTTGGAATTTCTAAAATCAATGTAAATACTGAGTTGCAATTATCCTTTAGAGATGCAACTAGAAATTATATTGAAGAAAAAAAAGATTTAGATGATGTAAAAAAAGGTTTTGACCCAAGAAAACTATTAGCCCCTGGTTCTTCAGCAATTAAGGCGACGTTTACAGAATTGGTAACATGATTTGGTTCAAAGGGAAAAGCATAAGGAATTTCATAATTAAACAAATATTTTTTAAAACTATGTAAAACATAGTTTTTTTATTATCTTAATCTAAAAAATTTATATTTTATTTTACTATATAAAATTTTTATACCTTAATCACCCTTGACTTAGAAAAAAATATGTTGCATATCCATATCATAAGATTAAACACAAAATGATTAAAATATTTTATATCAATTTTCATTTAATTAAAAAAAATATAGAACGAACTGTCTTAATGGTGTATAATAAATACATTGATTATTTTAATGATAGAGGTAAAATAAATGGCAAAAGACAAGGCAATTATTAGAAGACACAGTAAAACGGCAGATCGAATAATAGAATTAGATAAATTTTATTCTCAATTTTCAGATGAAGAATTAAAGTCAAAAACTGTAGAGTTTAGAGAATTGATAAATAATGGCGCTGAGATAGAAGATATTATTATTGATGCTTATGCAGTTGCAAGAGAGGCGGCTTTTAGAATATTAAAACTTAAGGCATACAAGGTTCAATTGGTGGGAGCATTAATATTGAATAGTGGTGATATAGTTGAAATGAAAACTGGTGAAGGTAAGACTCTAACTGGTCTTTTGGCAGCATATGTAAATGCACTTTCAGGAAAAGGTGTTCATATTGTTACAGTTAACGAATATCTTTCTCAACGTGATTGTGAATTAAATGGGCAAGTTCTTACTTATCTAGGTTTATCTGTCGGTCTCGTAAGGAGAGATATGGGTAGATCCCAAAAAAAAGAAGCTTACAATGCGGATGTAACCTATGTAACAAACTCTGAAATTGGTTTTGATTATTTAAGAGATAATATGGTAAATTCTCTAAGTGATAAAACACAACGAGGTTTTAATTATGGAATAATTGATGAGGCAGACTCTGTTCTTATTGATGAGGCAAGAACACCATTAATAATATCTGGCGGTAAACAAAATAGGTCAAATTTATACAAAATGGCTGACGAATTTGCTAAAACTTTGATCAAAGAAATTGATGTGGACTTTGATTTAGAGACTAAACAGGTTTTTTTAGCTGATAACGGTATAAAAAAAGCACACACATACTTTAATATGAAAGAACTTTTTGATGTAAAGAATACTGAAATATATCACTTAATAATGAATGCTTTAAAAGCAAACTTTGTTTTTAAAAAGGAAGTTGAATATACTGTTCAAGGGACTGAAATTGTTTTGATTGACCAATTCACAGGAAGAATAATGACAGGTCGTTCTTATTCAGATGGATTACACCAAGCTCTACAGGCTAAAGAGGATGTGCCAGTTGAAGATGAAACTGTGACGCTGGCAACCATAACATATCAAAATTTTTATAGACTATATTCTAAACTTTCTGGAATGACCGGAACAGCAAAAACCGATGAGGAAGAATTTCTTAAAATATACAACACTAGAGTTGTTGTATGTCCAACAAATAAACCAATTATTCGAAAAGATTATCCTGATTATTGTTTTTATTCCAAAGATGCTAAACTTAAAAAATTGGTAATAGATATTAAAAAAATAAATGAAAAAGGAAGACCAATATTAATAGGAACAACATCTGTTGAATCTTCAGAACAAATTTCTAGATATCTTGATAAAGCAAAATTAAAATATGAAATGATAAATGCAAAAAATCACGGACGTGAGGCAGAAATTATTGAAAAGGCAGGCCAAAAGTATGCTATTACGCTCGCAACAAACATGGCTGGTAGAGGAACAGATATTAAACTAACAGATGAAACAAGAGAATTAGGCGGTTTGATTGTTATTGGTGTTGAACGCAATGAATCTAGAAGAGTTGATAACCAATTGAGAGGAAGATCTGGTCGCCAAGGTGATGCGGGGTCATCTGTATTTTACATATCTATGGAAGATGAATTAATGGTTAGGTTTGCGGCCCCTAAGTTAAGAGCAATGTTTAGAAAATTGGGAGATGACTTTATTCAATCAAAATTATTTTCAAAATCGTTAACAAACGCTCAAAAAAAACTAGAGGGATTAAATTTTGACCAAAGAAAAAACGTATTGGATTATGACAATATACTTTCACAACATCGAGAAACTATTTATATTGAAAGAGATGAAATTTTAAAAATTGAAAATTTTATTGACCTATTAAGTAGATTTTCATATACAATAGCATATGAAAATCTTATTAGGTCAAGCGAGAATTTTAAAGGTGAGCTAACTCTAAACAAAGAAAAGTATGTTACGGATGTAAATAAAAACTTTTTATTGGATAATGATTTAAAATTATCAATAAAAGAAATTAATAATTATGATTTTTCACAAATAGCTGAAATAGTTCAATTAAAAATGATAACTCAGTTTGAGCGAATAAATGAAAATATAAGTGAAGCTGCTGCAGCACAAATACATAGAAGAACAGTTTTACAAGCACTAGATAAATTTTGAACCAAGCATATTAACCTATGTCAAAAATTAAGATCTGGAATTTATTTACAGCAATATGCACAAAACAATCCCTTAAATCAATATATTGAAGAATCATCTCATTTATTTAAAAAAATGAAAATTGATATTGCTGAAGAAGTTATAACAAAATTAATAAATAGTAAATTTACATCAACACAAGAATTAAGTGATATTTATGTTTCAGCTGAAAAAATAGAGCCGAATGTAATCGAATTGAAAGCAGAGGACATCCTTGAAGAAATTGGCATTAATAAAAATGATTTCAATAGAGAAAATGTTTTAAAGAAATTTGAAGAATATAAAACCAAGTTTGTAAATGATAAAAATAAACTTATTGAGGTCGAAGCGAAAGAAAAAGCTATGATTCAGTTAATGGATAAACTTGATAAAGAAGTTATTGAACAGAATGAGTCCATTAGAAAAGCTGTTGGAATTAAACAAGATAAATTTAATGAATTATTATCATATTTTAATATTAAGCCTGAGCAGTTTTCTAGAGAAATTTCAACTGAATTGATTAATAAAAAAATTGAGGAAGTTAATAAAAAAGGTATTAAAAAAGAAATTTCAAAAGTTCTTAAATATTCTAAAGAAATATTTGAAATTATGGATAAACTCGATAAATTGCTGAGAGACAAGAAAAGTAATGTAAATTTAGAATTAACACAAGAAGATATCAACACTCTTAAAAATAAATATGGACTTGCGGACGTTAAAACAATACATGTCGAAGAATTAAGAAAAGTACATTTAAAACATTTGGAAGGTGTTACCAATCAAAAAACAATTGACAATATTAATATGGAATTTTCAATACTCGCAGGAATACTTTGTAAAGATATTAAAAAAGAAATTGAAATGTTGAATAAGAAAAATAAAACTAACAAAGTTGTTATGATTGATAAAGATGGAAAAGTTACAAAATCTATTAAAGTTAATGATGATGGTTCGTTAGCAAGTGATGAAATGGAAGATACTGAACAAATTGAAACTAGGGTTAAAATTGGTTAAGTATTAGGGGTATTATGCTATGGTTGATAGTAAATTTAAAATGATATCAAAGCACCAACCTGCAGGCGATCAGCCAAAGGCTATTGAAAAACTATATAAAGGTATACTTGATAATAAAAAACATCAAGTACTTTTAGGTGCAACGGGAACGGGAAAAACATTTACAATAGCAAATATTATAAAAAAATATAATAAACAAGCTTTAATATTGTCACCCAATAAAACACTAGCTATGCAGCTTTATTTGGAATTGAAAAATTTATTTCCAAGTAATAAAGTTGAATACTTTGTAAGCAATTTTGATTTTTATCAGCCAGAAGCATTTATAGCTGCTAAGGATTTATATATAGGAAAAGATGCTAAAAGAAATAATGACCTTGAAATGATGCGTTTGAGTACACTCAATTCATTAACAACAAGAAAAGATACAATTGTAGTTTCGTCAGTTGCAGGGATTTATGCACTAGAAAATCCAGATGATTACTCTCGTATTAATTATGAAATTAATCTTAATAAAAAAATTGATTTAAAAGAGATATTAAGATTTCTAATTACAACAGGCTATACTTCAACGGAAGAACCATATCCCGGATCATTTATTAGAAGAGGAGAAGTGTTAAATATATACCCCGGTCACTCAGATAGATATTACTACAGAATAACTTTTTTTGGAGATTTAGTTGAAGATATTTCGATTATGCAACCACTTAATAATAATATTAAGGAAAAGATTAATAAGTTAATATTGTTCCCGGCATCAACATATGTAACAGACTATTCAAAGGTTAATATTGTTTGCGATAATATAGAAAAAGAACTCAAAGATAGAATTAATTTCTTCTTAGAAAACAACAAAATTATTGAAGCAGATAGAATTAAAAAAAGAACAAATTATGATATTGAATTATTAAGAGAATTTGGAATGTGTTCTGGAATAGAAAATTATTCATCACATTTAGAATTTAGAAAACCGGGTGAACCGCCGAGTTGTTTATTTGACTATTTTGAGGATGAATTCTTAACAATAATAGACGAATCACATATTATGATTCCACAAATAAGAGGAATGTATAATACAACAATTTCTAGATTAAACTCTTTAATTGATTATGGATTTAGACTTCCCAGCGCAAGAGATAATAGACCATTATTTTTTAATGAATTTGAAAATAAGGTATCAAAAATTATTTACATGTCTGCAACACCGGGTGATTATGAATTAGAAAAAACAAACTCTGAATATGTTGAACAAATAATTAGACCAACTGGATTGCTTGACCCAGAAATTGAGATTCGAAGCACCGAAAATCAAATGGAAGATATAATAAATGAAATTCATAAAACTGTTAATAATAAAGAAAAAGTATTAATAACAGCATTAACAATTAAAATGGCTGAAGAAATTTCAGATTTTTTAGCACAAAGAGGTATAAAGGTTTCATATCTTCATTCAGAATTAAAAACAATAGAAAGAGCCGAGGTTATTTATAATTTAAGAAAAAATATTTTTGATGTGGTAGTGGGGATTAATCTTCTCAGAGAGGGACTAGATATTCCTGAGGTTTCACTGGTTTGTATATTAGATGCAGATAAGAATGGTTTTTTAAGAGATACAAGGAGTCTAATTCAAATTGTAGGTAGAGCAGCAAGAAATAGAAACGGTAGAGTTATATTTTATGCATATAATATAACGCAATCAATGAAGGGTGCTATTGACGAAACACAAAGAAGGCGAAATATTCAAATTGAATACAACAAAAAACACAACGTAATACCCCAAACAATTGACAAGGAAGTTACTAAAATATTTTCGAATGATAGACTAGAAGAGAAACTTAAAATACTTAGGGGTAAAAAGGTCAAGAAATTTATAAGAGATAAAGAAATTAAAGAACTTAGAATTGAAATGTTAAAAGCAAGCAATGAATTAGATTTTGAAAAGGCTGCTGAACTAAGAGATATTATAATTGAGTTAGAAAACCAATAGAGGTTAAAATGGAAAATAAAGAAATAAAAATTTATGGTGCTCGTGAACATAATTTAAAAAATATAAATGTGTCAATTCCTAAAAATTCACTGACTGTTATAACAGGACTATCTGGCAGTGGTAAATCATCATTAGCTTTTAATACTCTCTATGCTGAGGGGGAAAGAAGATATGTTGAATCACTTTCATCTTTTACAAGACAATTCTTTAAGACAAAAGAAAAGCCAGACGTAGATGACATTGAAGGACTTAGCCCTGCAATTGCGATTGATCAAAAGGGGCAATCTCACAATCCAAGATCAACAGTTGCAACAATTACTGAAATTCATGATTATTTGCGCGTGCTATTTGCAAATAAAGGCGTACCTTTTTGTATTAATGGTCATGGTCCAATCACAAAAGATAGTGTTAATGGTGTTATGGATTCTATATTTAAGGAATTGAAGGATAAGGAATCGTTTTATATAACAGGACCAATAGTCCGTAATTATGATAAAAATCTAGATAATATAATTGCAAACGTGAAAGAAGATGGGTATGTAAGAGTTTTAATTAATAATAAAGTTTTTTTATTGGATGATGAGATAAAATTTGAGAAGAATACTAAATATGATATAGATGTTTTAATATCCAGATATTCTTATGACGTAAGCATTGATATTTCGGAAGGCCTAACAATAGCTGTTGAAAGTGCACTTAAGTATACAAATGGTCTTGTAAGATTGATTAAGCCAGAACTAAATGAGTCAATTTTATATTCCACAAGAAACGCGTGTAAAGAATGTAATTTTGTTATCCCTGATATTGATGCAACATTATTTTCTTTTAATCAAAAAAAGGGTGCATGTAGCAGTTGTGCTGGTTTAGGTTACAGATTAGAGGCAGTTGAGGAACTATTGGTTCCAGATCAAAGTTTATCAATAAATGATGGTGCAATTGTATATTATAAAAATCGCATAGATGATACAAGTAGGGAATATCAAATTCTTAAGGCGCTATGCGAGTATTATAAAATTTCTATGAATTTGCCATATTCAAAGCTCTCGAAGAAAGATAAACAATATTTATTAAAAGGGAGTGATGAAAGAATAGCTGTTAATCTAAGATCGGTTAATAATATAGAAACAAATAAAAAGGACTATATAGAAGGAATAGCAACTCTAATAGAAAGAAGATACATTGAAACATCATCATCCGATGCGAGAAACTATTATTCTACATTTATGTTACAAAGGACTTGTAAAGAATGTAAAGGACAAAGACTCAATGATTTTGCACTTAGTGTAAAAGTTGCTAACAACAGTATTGCAGATATTGTTGCAATGTCTATTGAAAAATGTATTGAGTTTTTCATTAATCTTAACATTACAAAAAAGGAAGATAAGGTAAATAATTTAATTCTAAATAAGATAATTGATAAGTTAATTTTTATTCAACAAATTGGATTAGAGTATATAACTTTAGATAGACAAACATCAACATTATCAGGAGGAGAGTCACAAAGAATAAGGTTAGCAAGACAACTAGGTACAAAATTAACTGGTGTATTATATGTTTTAGACGAACCATCAATTGGTTTACATCAAAAGGATAATAAAAAATTGATTGAAACTTTAAAAAAACTTAGAGATTTTGGAAACACAGTAGTAGTAGTAGAACATGATATTGAAACTATAGAAGCGGCAGATTATGTAATTGATATAGGACCAAGTCCAGGACTTGCGGGTGGATATTTAGTGGCTTGCGGAACACCTGATGAAATAAAGCTAAATGATAAATCAATTACTGGGAAATATTTATCCGGAAAAAATAAAATTATGTTACCGACAATTAGAAAAAAATCTAACAGTGTTCTTAGAATTTTCGGAGCAAAGGAAAATAATTTAAAAAATATAGATATATCAATTCCAACAGATTCTCTTGTCTCAATAACGGGTGTATCGGGCGGTGGTAAATCAACATTACTTGAGGATATAATTTTCAAAGGCATAAACCAAATTAAGGGTTTCAAAACAACAAATGTTGGAAAATTTGAAAAGATATTAGGTAGTGAATTAATTGACAAAGTAATATTTGTTTCACAAGATCCAATTGGAAAAACCCCAAGATCTATTCCGGCCACATATGTTGGTGTTTTTGATGATATCCGCGAGTTGTATTCTATGGCACCTGAATCAAAAATAAGAGGATATACTAGAGGTAGATTTAGCTTTAACAAACCTGGTGGAAGGTGTGAGAATTGCTGGGGAGAAGGAGAAATTCGCGTAGATATGCAGTTCTTAGGTTCTGTTATTATAGATTGTGAAGTTTGCAATGGAAAAAGATATAATGAATTAACATTATCAATAAAATACAAAAATAAATCTATTTATGATGTATTAGAAATGACTTTTACAGAAGCTTTTGATTTTTTTAAAAATAGTCCAAAAATAAGTTCTAAATTAGAGACTGTAATAGAGGTGGGACTTGGATATTTAAAACTTGGTCAAAACGCAGCAACTTTATCCGGTGGAGAAGCACAAAGAATCAAATTATCAACATTCTTGCTTAAAAAAACTAAAGGAAAAAATTTATTTTTATTTGATGAGCCAACTACTGGACTACATATTGATGATGTTAATAGGCTTATAGGGGTACTAAACAAATTAATTGAAAACAGGAATGGTGTAGTTGTTATAGAACATAATTTAGATTTTATTAAGGTTTCTGATTTTATTATTGATATGGGTCTGGATGGTGGTGTTAAAGGTGGTTATATTGTGGCGACGGGCACACCCGAAGATGTTTCTAAAAATATTAATAGTTATACAGGTAAATTTTTAAAGGATTATTTATAGTATGATTTCAAATGAAATTGAAATAGTAAATTTTCAGAATAAACTTAGTAAAAATTTTTCTCTTTCAAAACTTTTATCCGAAATTGGAAATCCACAAAATAGCATACAAGTGATAAATATTGTTGGAACAAATGGAAAAGGTTCTGTTTCAAATGCATTACACCAATGTTTGCAAAAAATATATAAAAATGTGGGGTTATTTACATCTCCTTCATTCCTATACCATAATGAAAGATTTAAAATAAACAACAAATATATATCAGATTCAGAACTAAATTCAATTCTTAAGGAATATGATTACTTAATTCGTAAATATAATTTAACATTTTTTGAAATTTTTACACTTGTGACAATTATTTATTTTTGTGCACATAAAATAGATATTGCGATTATTGAAGCTGGGATTGGTGGTGTGTTAGATTCAACATCTGTATTTAAAAATCAAAAGTTAGTTGTTGTAACCTCAATCTCTTACGATCATCAAGAGATACTTGGTAAGCACATTCGTTCAATAATAAATCAAAAAATTAGTATAGCCAATAAAGGTGTTCCCATTTATATAAGTGCGGATAATTTAAAATATAGAAAATATATTCAAAAAAATTATGAACAAACTATATTTTGTGAAAATTCTAATACCGATTTGTTTTATAATAATGGTAATATTGGTTTAGTTAATAGAATTAGCAAAGATCTTAAAATTAGTATTAACCCTAATGAAATTAACAGACCAATTGGTAGATTTACATATATTCAGAGAAACCCAGATATTATCATAGACGGATGTCATAATATCGACGGAATAAAGAAAGCGATAAAATCTCTTCCGAATAAAAGTTTTAATTTCTTGTTTGCATCGTCAAAAAATAAAAATATTTCATACCTGAAATTTTTAAAAAAACATTGTGAAAATCTATATATATGTGAATTTGAGCATTTTAAAAGCTGAAAAATTCCAGATAAAATAAAAAAGAAAAGTGCTTTTATTTATGACTGAAAGAAATTTTTAAAAGAAAATAAAGATTGTAATTTGTTTATTTTTGGAAGTTTATATTTTATACCATATATATATAAATACTATAAAAAAAGTACATAGTTTAGAAGAGGAAATTAATGTGACACAACTTGGATACATATATAGTAACGTATTATTTTTAATGCTAATTATTATTATATTTTTAATTTGTTTATCAATGGATAATTGAACATTCAAAAAAATTAAAGTCAAGCAAATGTCATATATTTCTGTAATTTGTTCTGTTAGTGTGTTGTTAACAAATTGTATTAGCTATTCTTTTTCACTATCTTATATTCACTTTTCATTGGCTCTAGGTCAGTGATTATTATTTTCATGTGGCTTGGTTTTTGGCCCATTATGTGGGTTTATATGTGCTATATGTACCGAAATTGTTGGAGACATCATTAATGTTGGTGGTGTATTTCACTTAGGTTTTCTTTTTTCGTCGGTATTGTGTGCATTTTTTGGAAGTATAGTGTTCAAATTTGCAAATAAAAAAAGATATTTTTGGATAGGTATTAGCTATACTATTTATTATATATTTAAGGCTTTCCTGATCAACCCAGTTTGTTATTATTATATAGGTTTTTATAATGGGGTCTTTATAAATCTAATTATAACTTTGATAAGAACCCCATTTTTAATTTTTTTATATTTATCCCTTATATATGCTACATACCCAGTATTTATTAAGATTATATATAATAAACCCAATCTACCCCCTACTAAAAAAGATAAACAAACCAAAGAAATTTTATAATATTTATTTTTTTATTCCGATTTTTTAATATGTATTTTAATTTTGTGCTATAATAAAAAACAACTTGGATATAACAACGGAAATGCGAGTGTAATAAATTAATTTTATTTAATTGATTAAATCGAGTATTAGAAATGAGAAAAGCGATGGATACAAAAAGAAATTCTAATATAGAATTTGAAAGCAAAGAAAAATTATTTACTAAAAGAGAATGAATACTAAGATATTCATCTCCTTTTAAATCTATGATGTTTATGGCTGGACCAATGATCATTATAACAATGGTTAATGCAACTTACGGAATAATAGACAAACAGTTAACACTTAATTATGCTATTGGTGATGTGAAGGCATTAATGGCTGAGAATCCAAAATTTTATATTGATGGTGTTTTGGCTAATAAAACAATAGTTAACGGAAATTCATCGGAGGAGCTTATAAGGTTATTTGCAAAGCAATTAATAAATGTCTCCACCCAATATTCTAATACTATTATTTTTATGTTATCTGCATTGACTTTATTTACTTGTGTTGGTACATCTATTAAATGGGGACAAGCGATGGGTAGAAGAAATAAAAAAGAAATGGATTCAATTTTAATTAATGGTTTTATTCAAAACTTATTGTTAACTTTTATTGGTCTGCTTTTACTACATTTCTTTGCACCGTTGATTCTAACATCACAAACAAATATTAGTTATGCTAGTAGAGAACACACAATTCAATTTATATTGGCAAATGACTACACAGAAAAATTTATATACGGTCTTCCGCTCTTTGCAACAGCAACATTTCTTTCTACAATGTTGAGAACTGAAGGAAAAGTTTGGTGAATTATAGTTATTAATATAGTGTCAATTGTGTTAAATATTTGTTTCGGAATAGCTATAATGCAGCTCCTACCTGTGGGAAGTAAAATGGCAGGAGCTGTTTATGGTTCTATGGTTGCTTGAAGTTTTGTCATTGTTTCAAGTTTATGTGTGATAAAATTTTCTAAAAATACCTTACTAAAACCCAGTTTTAAGGGAATAACAATTAAATTTAAAGATGCATTATCAATATGATCACTAGGATTATCATCATTTGTATCTAATTTCATATTTGCATTTTCAAATTTTCTATTAACTTTATTAGTAACAACAATGCACACAAACCAGGCTTCAATTAATGAAGTTGTTATGATTAGAGCACACATTGCAGGATCTACAACTCCATCTATAGCCTATTTAACCCCCGCACTAAGGGTGTTGTCTGCTGGAGCTCCATGGACACAGGTTTTGTGAGCACCAATGATAGGAATGATGCAAGGGTGTAATGTTAACCACGCATATAATCGAGGAGCAAACAAAAGGTACAGGATGGTTGAGATTTTCAAACTTCAATTTGCATTATGTATAATATGAGGTGTTATGGTTGAGATTTTCTTATTATCAATAGGTGGGAAAATGCTCGCGGCTTTTGATGGTCCATCAAATAAAGGAATGTGATTGTTTTACTATATGTCGTGTTTCCCACTGATTGGAATAACTCTATCATCACTATCAATATTTCAAGGTGCCGGTAACCCAAAACTAGCAACAACACTTTCAATATTTAGATCATTAGTTTCTACACTTGGATTTGCAATAATAGGATGAGCAATAGCTAAATCTATTCCAAACTATGACGGTGAACAAGATAAATGGTTATTTATTATGTATGGTTTTGCTGAAATACCTGCCGCGATTACATCACTTATATTAGCAAATATTTTATGTAAGTCAGTTTTAAAAAGAAACCTTATGTACAACGAAAAGGATTCTTTCTCACCACCTTCTTATCTTAAAATGCTTTGTAGTGAAGCGGAAATTTCTAAAATAACAGATATAAATAGATTGAATCGCGAATTGGAACACATAATAAAAAAATTAGAGTCAAATAATTTTGGACCAGATAAGATTGAAAATATTAAGAAAAAGTATGAATTGAAAATAAACAATAGAGAGAAAAAAGCGGAAAATAAAGAGGCCATAATAAAAAATAAATACAAGTTGTATGATACTCCAGTTTCAATAGACCAATTGGAAAACAAAATAAGTTATTATGATAGAGTATATCTTAATAAGATTGATCGTGTACAGTATTCAGATAAAACTAATAAGCAACAAATTATAGATAAATTGGTTTTTAAAAAAGAATCTAAAATTGAGGCAGCAAGAAGAAAGCAAGAAAAAATGAATAACAAAATTATTAAATTTAGAAGTAGTGGAAAAAAAATTACACCACTAAAAGTAATATTTTTAGGTTCCGAACCACAACCTAGAGAAATTATTAATATAGACCAGGATTAAAATAAGATATAATATTTATCAAATAATTAGATTTAATAAATTAAATTGATATATAATTAAAATGGTGATGTAAGTGAAAGATATTTTAACAGTTAAAAATATAAAAAATAATTTTAATTTGGATGTCTTGGTCAATGAAAAAAATCTTGATCGCCAAATTTTTACGTATGGAATCAATAGAGCCGGTTTAGAATTAACGGGCTACTTTTACGCTAACGCTAGCTCAAAATCTAAAAGATTAATAGTTATATCTACAAAAGAATATGGCTATATGAACCAATTTAATGAAACTATAAGAATAGAGAAATATGAAAGCTTATTGAAATATGATATTCCATGCATTATTATAACCCCCAAGTTTAAAGATAAAATGCTCATTGAGGTAGCAAAAAAATTTAATGTACCAATATTAAGAACTAAAATAGAGTCAACAAGTGACTTTACTCAAATGCTTCTTGATTACATGGACGAATTTTTTACACAATCTTGTGAAGTACACGGCACATTAGTCAATGTTTATGGCAAGGGTGTTTTAATTATTGGAAAATCAGGGATCGGAAAGTCAGAAATATCTATGGAACTTGTTTCAAGAAACCACCTTTTTGTTGGTGATGATCGAATAATTTTAAACAGAAAATATGGTCAAATATATGGTAAATGTCATCCAATTTTACAGAATTTTGTTGAGATTAGAGGATTAGGAATCATGGATATCAAAGAGATCATGGGGCATAAAGTAATTTTAAATTCATCACCAATTGATATAGTCATTGAATTGGAGCACTTTAATTCGAAGGATTTTGATGACTATGAAAGACTTGGCTGTGATTTTGAGAAAAGGGAATTTATAGGCATAAATGTGCCATATATTAAAGTTCCTGTTTCTTCCGGTAGAAATACGTCACTTATAATTGAAAGTGCTGTGGGTAAACTGAAATTGATGCTTAAAGATGATTATGTTAGCCCAATCACAATTATAAATAAAAGAATATTTGAGATAGAATAATTTGGTTTTGTATGACTATTAGTTTATTTACTATTGATTATTCCGAAGACCTATATTTCATGTATCCCATTTGTGCATTATTAGGAGTTTTAGCTGCAATAATTGCCTCTGCAATAAAATTTAAAATAAGAGGAATGGTTATTTATGACCTTATACATTCACTTTATTTTATAATTCCTTCAGGTATTTTAGGAGCCAGTTTTTTTGGTAAAATAGGCGTATCACAAGAAACGGATTGAAAATTATGAGAATATTTTTTCTTTTGAAATCCTGGAATGAGTTTTTTTGGTAGTCTATTTTTTGGAACCATTGCTGCAATTATATTTTTTTATCATAGGGGTAAACGAAGATTCATATCTATATTTGTGTATGCTGATTGTATTGCTCCAAATATTTTGCTTGGCCAAGCAATAGGTAGGTGAGGAAATCTTTTTAATCATGAGATACTTGGGAGACCTATAAACAAGAATGAAATAAATTGATTACCCGGTTGAATATGACATAGATTATTTTATTTTATTAACCCAGAAAATGGTGATAAGTACACTAAGATTGTTTATCG
This sequence comes from Spiroplasma endosymbiont of Aspidapion aeneum, assembly GCF_964031045.1. Classification (NCBI taxonomy): domain Bacteria; kingdom Bacillati; phylum Mycoplasmatota; class Mollicutes; order Entomoplasmatales; family Spiroplasmataceae; genus Spiroplasma; species Spiroplasma endosymbiont of Aspidapion aeneum. The sequence continues at coordinate 35,630 of NZ_OZ034994.1, forward strand.
TGAACCATTATTTTTATATGAATCTATAGCAACCATATCATTGTGAATATTATTAACATTTATAGTACCTAATATAGGAAGATTATTTTCAAAAAAACCGTGAAATATAGACCCAATAAATTTTCCCTGCAGGTTTAACAAGAAATATAAATCATTGCCAAGGTCTAAAATTCCAGCCTATAGCCTACAAAATCCAATTTCCTATAAGACACTTAAAAAGAATGGTGAATTAAAACTATCGGTCTGAAGTGTATGAAATAAAGCTTATTATTATTATGAACCTGATAAAAATGAAGTACAAAAGGCGATGATTGATAATGACAATATTGATAACAAGCTCCTTAAAGACATAAATAATTATCATAGACTTAAAGCGGATTTAAAAATGATAAATAATAAAAAGGTAATAAAAATAAATGATAATAAGGCGCTCGGTGAAAGTAGAAAACAAATCATCACTAATGTAAAAGATTTAAGAAAGAAAATAAGAAGAATAAATTATTGAAGATCAATTAGCTCAAAAAAGTTGACTTCCTTACATAATCCCCATAACTATCTCATAGTTAGAAGTGGGCTTGTAAGTTGTTTATATTTATCATTTTACTCTTTTATTAGAATGTTACTTGAATATAGGAGAGATAGATATGAAATGTTTATAAAATGAAATATTGGAGCAAATTATACATTTTTTATATTATTTTTTATATTAGGAATTTCATTGGCTTTTATATGTCAATGCTGATTACCAAATAAATTTAGAAAGGTGAATTGATTTTATGAAAAATCATATTAATAGTACAATATATGATGCCATAATAGTTGGTGGTGGTCCAGCGGGCACTAGTGCAAGTCTATACCTTAAAAGGGCAGGATTAAAAATTTTAATAATTGAGAAGCAAGCACTAGGTGGTAAGGTTAATTTTACGGATAGTGTTGAAAACTATCTTTTAGGAAAGTCTGTGCGTGGTATGGAACTTGGAGACATGATAAAAAGTCAAATAACAGAATTAAATATTGAATGTAAATTTTCAACTGTAGTAAGTCTCAAAAAGAATGAAAATCTATTTACTATAGGATTAAATGATAATGAATTAATTAATTCGAGAAGTGTAATTATTGCTACCGGAACAAAAGAAAGACTTCTTAATGTTGAGAATTCAGACCGATATCAGTACAGGGGAATAACATATTGCGCTATATGTGATGGCCCAAGTTTTAAGAATAAAACAATGGCTGTAATTGGTGGTGGTGATGCTGCAATAGAGGAAAGTTTATTTTTGTCAAAAATTGCAAAGAAATTGTATTTAATTCATAGAAGACAGATATTTAGAGCCAATTTTAATTCCGTTGAATGTTTAAAAAAGCAAGAAAATGTAGAATTTATTTTAGATAGTGTTGTAGATAGAGTGGACGGTGATAAAAAAATAGAATCAATTACAATTAGGAATCTTGTAAACAAAAAATATAATAAGATTGATGTTGATGTTGTATTTCCCTATATTGGTCAAATACCTTCATCATGCCTATTGAAAAATTTAGGTGTTTTAAACGATTCTGGTTTTGTAATAATAGACGAAAATTTTCAGACAAAAATCAAAGGTTTATATGCAATAGGAGATGTTGTTAACAAAAAAATAAGACAGATAGCAACCGCTGTTAATGATGGCTGTGTTTGTGCGCTTAATGCTATTAAATATCTTCAAAATTTTTAAAATATATGATATAATAATTATATTTAGTGGAGGATAAAATGCTAACAAATGTTTGGGAAATGGAATGATTCAACCACGATGAAAACAAAAGTTGAACAATTAACGGTGATTATGGATTCATACATATGTATGCTTTATTTATGACCCTTGGCGTTACGATCGCTATCGCAGTTTCAGCTATAAAGTTATGAAGAAAGCAAGTTCCATTAACAGGTCTATATATTGGAGCGATACCTATTGTAATTGTTTCATTATTTGGGGCAAGTTATTTTGGCAAAATGCCTGTTGGTGTTTCATTTTGGAATTGTTTTAAATTTTGGCAAGGAGGGATGTCCATACACGGTGGTGTATTATTTGGTGGACTATCTGGAATTGTTATTTTTTACATAATTGGTAGATATACTGGTGTTTCTGTTTTGGTATATATGGATGCCATAATTCCAAATATTTTACTAGGCCAAGCAATTGGTAGATGAGGTAATTTTTTTAATCATGAATTAGTTGGGCAACCATTATGCTTAGCCGGGCAACACAATACATTTAGTTGATTGCCTAACTTTATATTAAATAATACCCAATTTCAATATTTTGGTCCTGATAATTTAAATTATAAGGGATTAATTTTGGTAAGTGGTCAATCCTATCAAATGACACCAATATTTATTATCGAATCCTTTTTTCTAACAATATCATGAATTTTAATTACATTTATTGTACCGGGAATTGGAAGATGAATCTCGAAAAAACCATGAAATATAGACCAAAAGAGTTTTGCAATTGATTGAAGAAATTCATTCAGAAAACCGTTTTCTCGAGAAAAAACCGAAATAGGTTATTCATATTTTGAGGTATGAAATAGAGCGTTTTATTCAAATACAGATATTGAATCTGCAAAACAATACTGTATTGAGGTTAAGAATCTTAATAATGAATACTATGAAAAAATAAAAAATAAGGAGAAATGTTCATATTTAAGGTATAGAGCAAGATATGGTAAGTCTCTATTAAAAGCAAATAATCCAAATAAGTATCATATAACATATTGTGGAATAGAGGCTGGAGTTTATTTTTTTCTTTGAAATATTGTTAGATTATCTTTAGAATCAATAAGACCTGAGGACGTTTTATTTATAAGTTATAAACGCGATTTATCACTTGTTTTGGTAGCTTGTGCAAGTATTATTGGTGTTGCAATAATATTATTGAGTATATTTATTTTTCCATATTTATCTCGAAAAGAAGATTTTGTCTTTGAAAAAAAATATTTTCTTATTAGTGGAGAGGAAACAAAATTGTTAAGATTAAAAGACTTTAGAAGAAAATCAGAGGCTTAATATGTCATTTGCAAATGAGGTTAAGGAAGAAATATTATCTCATGAATATACAAAAGAACAATTTATCTTATTTATGCACGGGATATATGTAAGTGGTATATCAACAACAAGCACCGAAGGAAGTTGCGCCACAATAGAGCTTAGATCATCATCTCCCCCTTTAATGAGAAAGATTATTAAGTTCTTTAAAAATGAATATAATTCTAAAACAAATTTATCAATCAGACAAAATTTAATAAAAAAAACAAAAGTTTTTATTGTAAAGATATATAACGTTGGTAAATTTTTGCAAGATTCTATGTCCACAAATTTTGACATAGAAAATACTTCCGATGTGAAAAGATGATTCGAAAGAAGCGATTTAATAAGAGCATATTTTTGTGGATTGTTTTTAGGGTGTGGGAGTGTTAACTCCCCCTCTACATCTAACTATCATTTGGAGTTAAAATATAATAAAAGGGAAATCGCGGAAAGAGATATTTTAATCATAAATACATTTGGATTTGGATTCAAAATATACTCAAGATCAACAAATAGAATAATAATTTATATAAAAAAATCTTTATTAGTATCTGACTTCTTAAAGTTTTTGGATGTGTCTAATTCAGTATTGAGGTTTGAACAAGTAAGAATACAAAGAGATTTTAAAAACTCACAAAACAGAATTATTAATATTGAAACAAGTAACCAACTTAAAGTATTAATAACAAGCAAAAAACAAATAGATGATATAGTTTTCCTGGTAAATAATAATCTTTTTAGTTCTCTTCCTAAAAATACTCAAATTTTATTATATGAAAGATTAAAAAATGATTCTGCAACATATGATGAATTAAAAGAAATTCTTAATAAAAAGGGTATAAAAATATCAAAACCAACAATCGGGGTAATTTTTGGAAAAATTAAAAAAATTGTAGAACTGGAGAAAAATAATGGAATTTAAAAGTAAACTAATAGAACTTATTGGCAAAAACATTCGTTATATTCGTGAAAATAAATTATTAACACAGACCGAATTATCTAAAAAAATAATGATTAATAAAAATTACATTTCTGATATTGAAAGAGGCCAAAGAAATGCAACTATATACACTTTGGAAAGATTAGCCAAAGGCTTAGGTGTTGAAGTCATAGACTTTTTTAACACTAAGATATCTTAATATTTGTTTGAATATAATCCCTTATAAGTGGATCACTCTCAAATTCACTGTTGTAATTGGTGTAAAGAATATAGACATTAATGCCTTTATTTTTTAGAAGCTTATAAATATTTAAATTACTTCTTATGTTACTATTGATAATAAGTATATTTTTTCTCCTATCAATTTTTTTATAAATCGCAAACTCTGTAGAAATCGGTGGAACATTAATGCTATTGACAATGTGGGAATCATTGAATGACATTTGATTTCTTATATCTATTAGTTGTCACTTCTTTTCATACTTATCATATCTCTGAAAAATTTTAATTAAAAAAAATAAATTCTTTGTTTTATATTTTTTTTTGAAGGAATTTTTTCTTAAGTAATTATTAACAATTAGTATAATCCTTGAAACTAATTTCATATAAACTCCTTCCTATTTATTTAATCATTTTTTTATTAAAAATACAATTCAAAGCAGCCACAATATTACTTATTTTAACAATATTACTTATTTTTGCAATGAATAAGCTTTGTAATATAAACGTATAAAATACTATATATTTTTTTGTTTATTTGAAAATAAGATCAATTAGAATTTATAAATAAAAAATAAACAAATATACTTACACAATTTAACAAAAGCATAAAGAAAGCCAAGTGTACTGGAGGATAAAACCTGCATTCTTTTACAAGGAGGAAAAGAATAAAAAAAGCGGTCTTAAAAAGGGAATAATATTTACACCAACAAGAAAAATATTTTTTTTCATGAAAAATATATTTACATAATAAAATACTTTACTATGATCCTGTAACCAAATTAAAGATTATTAAAATAGATAAAAAACATAAAATAATTTCTGACAAGGCCACTAATTTCATATTTGATTTTTTAATATAATAATATAAAAAAACAAAATTTTTTTTAATTAAAGAAGATATATATATAACATTAAAGCTAAAGAAATATTAAAGGTAAGTAACTAAAATAATGAAATATGAAAATAAAGTATTAAGGTCAGAAAATAAAAAACTTAAAATTCAAAATAATGTACTAAAAAGGTCGAGATCTCCCTGTGAAGACCTTTGATACAAGGAGAAAATGATGACTAAGTTATATAAACACACTTGTTTTGTAAAATATGTATATAAGGGACTTTAAAAAAATAAAATAGTTTAAAAAAATTAGATGCATTGAACATAAGTGATAGTAAGCACTATGCATTTAAAAATGTTTTAATTTATTTAAAATATTTAAATTCAATTATTGAAATTTTCTACCGTTAATACACAAATATATATCCAAATCCAATCTCGATGGATGGCAACAATATGATCGTTCATTTAACACTATGGAAGGGCTCTTACAATAAATAAGTTGATTAGAAGTATTTTTAATGTTAGGTTAGCCAAAAAATTGTTTACGATTATTAATTAAAATATTTGTCAAAATTTTGAGTAGCGGTTAATTTAACTAAGAAACTCAAACTCTCAAGCATTAAATCAAATTGTTAGAAATGATTTAATTTGAAATGATACATATATAACTTGTAATGTTAAAAGAATAAAATTGATAAAACTTGATTTAAAGATAATTTATAAATTAAAAGCAAAATAAGTTAGCATGGAAATTTGATATGTAGAAAAGTTGCTTCATATTCAATGGAAACATCTTAGAATATATAATTAGTTATCGAAATATTACATGACATATACAGTTGCCTCACATAAAATATTTTTTCTAAATGTATAGTTTAAATAATTACAGGTTCAAACAATCTATTGTATAATGTTTCAAAATATGTGAATCAGCAAATCATTTTATAGTAGTAATGCTAATTCTGGCTTTAAATATAATTCATCAACTGAAGATTTAAAAGGTTGAATAAAAAAATAATTCTGCCTATATTTGGAACCATTTTAACTCACTTTTAGATTTCACTCAGCATTCGAAAAATTTATTACAAACATATATTTATAAACAAAAAAAGAAAGTTACTTGCTAGGCTTCCTCTCATTGAGGTTGACTATGATGTTAATTATCAGTTATTTAAAAAGAAATTTTTTTTTATTTTGAAAATGAATTTACTTATCTATACTATATTTTTTTAAATTATTAACAAATAATTTAACATTATGTACAATTTATGTTATTTTGTGTGTATAATATTATTATTGAACTATAGGGAGATAGCTATGAATATGATATTATTAACAAGCACTTCAACAAATTATATGGTTTTAGTTTTTGAAATTATGACATTTATTGCTGCAATAATAATGATTATAATTGGTTTGCTACAAAATAAATCAACACAAACTGGGCTTAGTGCACTTAATGGTGGGAATGATGATTTATTTCAAAATTCTAAAGAAAGAGGATTTGATAAAACCTTATCAAACTGAATGTTTATATTCGGAATAATCTTGTTTGTTTTAGCGGTTATTTGTTCTGTTCTTAATAATGCCTTGGGATAGAATTATGCAGCATAAATTATTTAATTATATTAAAATGAATAAATCAATTAAATATGAAACACTTGAGGAAGTATTTAAAAATGATAAAAATTTTAATGATGAGTTAGAATTTTTAATTAATAACAATAAAATACATCAAAAAAAAGACGGAAGCTTTTATATTTTAGGAGAAAATGAAAAAATAGGCGTTATTAAAATTCATGAAAAGGGGTTTGGCTTTATACACCCAATAACTGATGAAAAAACAGATGATGATTTTTATGTATCAAAAATTGATCTTGCTAATTCTATATCGGCAGATGTTGTTAGTTTTGATATTTTATCAACAGGTGATCGAAGTTCTGCAAAAGTTCTTAAGATTATCGATAGACCAAAAAAATACTTAGTTGGATATATTGAACTTAATAACAATTTTTTAGATTTTGTTCCCAACGACCCCTTATATAAAAATTATTATACCAAAATAGACCACAAGAATAGTGTTAGTGTTAAGAAGGATGATATTGTCAAGGTAAATATTGTTAATGTAGAAAACAATAGGTTAATAGTAATTGTAACAGATGTTATAGGAAATAATAATAGAGCTATAGATAAAATAATTGCAATTGCATATGAACACGATATTGGCGTTGGATTTTCACAAGAAGCAATTGCAAACACTACTGAGGTTGTTAATAAATATAACAAGGATATATTGGAAAGAGAATCTAGAAAAAAAGAAAGCCTTTCTCATTTAGATTTTGTTACGATTGATGGCAGCGATTCTAAGGACTTGGATGATGCAATCTATGTTGAAAGAACTGAAAATGGTTATAAATTGATAGTTGCGATTGCAGATGTAAGTTATTTTGTAAGTGAAAATTCACACTTGGATAAAGAAGCGTTAAAAAAAGGAAATTCTACATATTTGGCCAATAAAGTTTTACCGATGTTACCAGAAATATTATCAAATGATTTATGCTCGTTAAATCCTAATACCGAAAAATTTAGCCTGGCATGTGTTATTAATTTCGACACTAACGGAAATGTCATAGCAAAAAAGGTTCTAAAGACAATTATTATTTCAAAAGCAAGATTGACATATAGTGAAGTGAATAATTTTTTTGAGTCTGGAAAATTTAAACACCCTTCTAATATAGCGGAAATGATTCTTTTATCACGGGAATTGCATCAGAAAATTGATAAACTCAAGTTTAACAAAGGAACTATTGAGTTTAATATTCCTGAGCTAAAGGTGATTTTAAATAATGATGGTAACGTAATTGATATTATTGCAAAAGAAAGTGGAGAAGCCGAAAAATTAATCGAAAATTTTATGGTTTCTGCTAATGAAGCTGTAGCAACACTTGTTTATGAAAAAAAATATCCTTTTATTTATAGAAATCATGATGTGCCAGATGAAATAAGCCTCTTAGAATGGTATAGTACGCTTACATTGCTGGGTGTAAATCCTAAAGTTGATAATCAAAATAAAGGGAATCCAAAATATATTGTTCAAGCATTACGGTCAATAGATAAAGATATTGTTGATAAAAAAGAAAAAGCGGTAATAAATATCTCATTATTAAAATATATGGGAAAAGCATTTTATGGGCCAAATAATATAGGTCATTTTGGGCTTGCAAGCAGTTGCTACACACATTTTACATCTCCGATAAGAAGATACTCTGATTTAATTGTCCATAGGTTACTTAAAAAGTATTTTATTGAAAAAAATAATGAGAAATATAGTGATATTTCTGTTGAAAATATTATAAAAAAACAATCAAATATAATAAATATTGCTGAAAGAAATTCTATTGACGCAGAAAGAGATGTTAATAAGGTCTGTGCAATAGAATATTTAGATAAGCATATTGGAGAAGAGTTTGATTCAATCATTTCATATGTTGCAAAATTCGGAGTTTTTGTTCAACTTGAAAATTTAATTGAAGGAATGATACACATAAGTAACCTTCAAGGGTACACATATGATGACACTACAAAATCATTTAATTGTCCTAACGCAAGGCAATTAAAAATTGGACAGAGAATAAAGGTAAAATTAATAAGTACTAATGTATTAAAAAAAATAATAGATTTTCAATTAGTTAAGTAGGTGGAATTATGGGTAAATTAATCATAGCCCACAGAAAAAGAGCTAGTTTTGATTATGAAATTTTTGATAAATATGAAGCCGGTATAGTTTTATACGGTTCGGAAGTTAAATCAATTAGGTCTAATTCGGCATCTATAAACGAAGCTTTTGTAATTGTGAAAAATTTAGAATTATTTATTTTAAATATGAATATTGCAACATATAAATTTGCAACAAATAAATACTCCGAATTAGATCCAACTAGAACAAGAAAACTTCTACTTCACAAGAATGAAATAAAAAAAATATTTAAGAAAATTAAATTGGAAAAATTAACACTAATTCCTACGTCCATATATTTTGTTAATGGAAGAGTTAAAATGGAAATAGCACTTGGAAAAGGTAAGAAAAACTATGATAAGCGTGAAACAATTAAGAAAAGAGACGTTGAAAGAAGATTACAGAAAATTAAATAATATTTTTGTCACAAAATAACAAATTAAATAATATTATTGATATAATATTAGTATAGAGAATTGAGGCGATATTTATGATAGAACTCCCCGAATCGAAAGGCATTAAATAATATTTTTTGATTACTTCAAAAAATTTTGTAAATATAAATAATAATATAATAAGTATATAGTAAGGAAGAGTGAAATCGATGAAATATAAAAGTTGTAAATTCTGAGAATAATATTTGAAAAAAAGCTAGTAGTCAAACTATTGAGGAATTTAAATCAGAAAATAATATAAGGTATGTTGGCCTTAATGAAGTACAAGTGGAAAAAAATAGGGAGGAATTTGGAGATAATAAACAAACAAAAATAAAATTTAACTTTTTTGTAAGTATAATAAAAAATTATTTATCAATATTTAATATTATTTTATTAGTAATATATGCATTTAATGTATACCAATATTTTCAAAGTCCTGATATTATCGATCTTATTTCAATAATAATAATTTTTACTATGATTATTTTAAGTGGGTCAATAGGTTTTTTTCATGAGTATAATAATTATGTCATTACAAAAAGTATATTTGCAAAAAATAAAAGATTTGTTAAAGTAATTCGTAACACAGATATAGATTTTTATGATATATCTGAAGAAAATATAAATCAAATATCAAAGCAAACAGAAATAATCGATGCAGATGAATTAGTCATAGGTGATTTCGTTTACATAACAACCGGCGATGTTATCGAAGGGGATTTAAAAATTATTTTTGAAAACAATTTTTCCGTAATCCAGCCTTCATTATCAGGGGAGGTTTTTCCAGTAGACAAATCTATTTATAATAATAATGAAAATATGATCGATTATGAAAATATATGTTATGCCGGCACAACTGCTGCAACCGGATATGCAATAGCTGTTGTTATAGGGACTGGAAAAAGCACATATCAACTAAAAATAACAAATAGAATTAAAGATAAGCCTAAGAAGAGGTTATTTGATAAATACCTATTTAAGATAAGTTGTTTTATTGTGTCTTTTATAGCACTGATAACCCCTATTGTTTTTGGTATTACTAAAATTGAAGGAAACACGTGGGACTATTCTCTATTATATGCTGTATCGCTCGCTGTTGGTCTAACACCTGAAATGCTTCCAATTATTGTTGCCTTAAATCTTAAAAATGGCTTTAAAATATTAACAAAAAAATATAATTTTAATATTAAAACAATTAGTTCAATTCAAGCGCTAGGAGCAATTGATGTATTATGTATGGATAAAACAGGAACAATAACCGAAGGAGAAATTAGCCTTTGAAAATCATGTGATTACTACGGAAATAGAAATGACAATTTAAATGTTTATTCATTTATTAATTCTAATTACCAATCCGGATTTAAAAATCATATTGATAACGCCATTATTAAAAAATTAGATATCTATGAACCTAAAGTCAATGAAGTGAAAATCATAAAGGAAAAACCTTTTGATTTTAATAGAAAATTACTATCCTTGCTTGTTGAGTATAAGGATAAAAAAATCCAAATTACTAAAGGTGCTTCGGATGAGATTCTTGGTATAGTTGATAAAATTGAACTTAATGGATCTGTTGAGAAAATTCAAGATAAGCATATCAAAAAAATTGAGGAGGACATAATTAATTTTAATAGAAGTGGTTATCGAATTGTATGTGTTGCCACAAAGAGTGATAATAATAATATTGAAGAATCTAATTTAACATTCTTAGGATTTTTAATTTTTTTTGACAAACCAAAAAAAGAAACAAAAAAATTTATTCAACAGTTGGGTCAAAGACAAATAGATTATAAAATACTCACTGGAGATAGTGAGGTTATAACTAAGGAAATAGCTAAAATGTCAGATATAAAAATTAGGGGTTCAATATCTGGGGTAACTTTGGATAAAATGACAGATGAACAATTTAAGAATGCAGTAATCAATAATAATATTTTTTATAAACTAAACCCTCTCCTTAAATCAAAAATACTAACAACACTACAAGAATGTGGGAAAGTTGTCGGATTTATAGGTGATGGAATAAATGATGTCGCAGTTTTAAGGTCTTCTGATGTAGGAATATCCTTTAGAGATGCATCTGGCCCAGCACAAAACGCTGCTGATATTGTTATTGGAGGTAATGAGCTTGTAGATATTGATGAGAGTGTGATTAGAGGTAGGGAGGCATTATGTAATATTGTTAAATATATTAACATTACTATAGCATCAAATTTTGGTAACACAATAAGTATATTAATAGCAATTTTATGATTAAAGTTTACACCAATGCAACCTATACAAATATTAACACAGAATCTCCTATATGACCTAACACAATTTGCTCTTATATATGATAGAGTAGATAGTTCATTCACTAAGGTACCTAGGTCTATAGATCTAAAGCACATTATTAGATTTTCCTTAATAAGTGGCCCCGTTAGTTCTATATTTGATATTATTTGTTTTCTTATATTAACATATGTTTATAAATACACATTAAATACACCTAATCAAGACCAAAATATAGTTTTATTTAATTCATCTTGATTTATTGTTGGATTGTTAACACAAGCTGGTGTTGTGTTTATATTTAGAACAGAGTATAATAATTTATTTAAAACAAAACCTTGCTCCGCTCTCGTTATATCTAATATTTTTGTATTTGCCTTGGGTTTTATCATACCTTTCACCCCTGGAGTATCAGGATTATTTAGTATGGCACCGCCGTCTTACACATTTATATTTTTTGCATTAGGAATTATAATTTTTTATATATTATTATCCATGCTGGTAAAGTATATTTATATTAAGGTATTCGGTAGTGTGTGATAATATTTTCAAAAAAAATATCTTTTAGATATTTTTTTTATATTAAAAGAGTATAATAAATATGTTAGCATTTCTTCGTTAGTTTAATATAATAAAAATGGGGATGTCTTGGATTCGACAGAATATTGTCTGGGCATATACTGCAGTGGTTTGGTAGACCTTAATACTTCTAGGTTTGAATTAAACGCAAACGAAGAAAATGAAAAATTTGAAATGCCAGCATTTATGATCAATAACGCATCAGCTGGGGCAGCAATGCTTGCTTAATATCCTTTAGGATATTACACTCAAACTTAATCAAATGAGTCCCTTACTCGTTTGGTTCCGTAAAGCCTTAAGGGGTGGTTCTGTTATGGTAATTCGCAGTTCCGAGATTTATTACCAAAATTAATGATTTTTTTTCGTTCTCTTTAAAATTCATTAATTATCAAAAGAGAAATAAACTGTAGACGTTATGGTTGGAGTATTTTGGACGCGGGTTCGATTCCCGCCATCTCCACCATTTTTTTTATTTTTATAGTATAATTATATTATGATAGGTCAAAATATATTTATTTTGGTTAGTTTATTCGCATTAGTTTTTATGTTTATATACTGTTTTTCTTGAGCGCTTGTAAGGAATTATGTTTCTAAATATAGAAATTATTATTTTTTTATTTTAGGTGTCATTTTCTCTATTGGTATTATATTCACATGTTTTTTTATGGGCATATATAATTTAAATAATATATATGGCGATTTTATTTACTATATACCGATAATTGTGTACTTTACAGCCATTAGTTTTATTTCAGAAATAACAGCTGGAATTATATTAATTACAAACTTATTTTGCTTATTTTTCTTATATAAAATTTCATCATATTTTATTTATTTTTATCAACCATCTAATATAACAACAACCTTTGTAATTTGTTGTTATATAACAATCACATTAACAAGTGTTATAAAAAAATTCTTTAATAAATTTAAATTAAATGAATTGGAATTTATTTTAATCAATACATTAATATTATTGTTGACTTCAATGTTGTTTAAACTTATTTGAAAAGGTGAAAGATTTAACATAACATTTGTAATATTCTTTATTTTGTTATTATATTTATCTGCATTTTTGGCAATAATTATTGACTCAATATATTATCGCGCACTTAATTTGAGTAATATAGTTATCTATGATGAAAAGTATTATCTTAATCCTCAAAATATTTATTTAGGAATAATGCAATTTTTAAAATCTAATAAAACCAGACTTGGAATTTACTTCAATTTTTTCATCGCTGATTATGATGATTTCGAAAATAAAATGACTAATGAAATAAAAGAAGCAATTATAAATGACATAACTGAAACATTTTATAATGAAATAGAAAAAAATATTGAAAACAATAAAATATATTTAAGAGTGGATAGAAAGACGTATGGAGTGTTTATTGATATTTCTGATGAAATAAATAATATAAGAGAATATAATATTGACCCCCTTGATAACCTTGCAGAGGTAAATAGACTTAACAATATAATGGATAATATTATTACAAATTATAAAATCAAAAGTGTCCAAATAAAAATAAACCTAAAATCTATATATTCAATTTATGGAGTTGACAGTAGTGATATTGAGAAATTATTTAACTTAAACAATTGATATGTTGCTAATGAAAAAAAATTAATTGTTGGAAACTTTAAGCAAGCAAATATATTTGATTATAATAAAAATAAGAAACTTAAAAGAAAAATAATTGCCTTGGGTGACTTATTTAATATAAATGAAATTAATTTTTTATATAACCCAATATACAGCATCGGTAAAAAATTATTTACTGGGTATATTATAAATACATACTTTAGTGGGCGAAAAATAGTATTTTCAAAAGATGATGAGTTAGTTGTTAATGTAGATAAAGCTGGTTTGGGAACTATTCTTATGAGATACATTGCAAATAAACAACTTATATCTCTCAATGGAAATTGTCAAAAAGATATATTATATTTTATAAATTATGATACTTATGCTTTGTCTTCGAACGATTTTAATATCAATGAATTTAATCATAAATTATCAGATAATAATGTTAAAGGTTCATCGCTTGTTTTATTATTAAATCACAAAGCGGACGTAGATAGTGTAGATAACTTGAAAAAAAACATCAAGCAACTAAAGCAAAACAAAATCAGAACCTGTGTTAACGGTTTAGATTTAAATGATATCGATACAGCATTATTTAAGTATTTGAGTCCCGACTATGTAACAATTGATAATGAAAAGATTAATAGGTTTGGTGTTATAAAAGAAAAGGAAAAAATAATAAATTCACTAGTAAATTCTTTCTTAAAAATTAATTGTAATCTAATAATAACAAATGTAAGAAGATTTTCTGATTATGTTCTGCTCAAAAAAAATAGAATTAAATTTATCTCAGGCCCAATCATAGGAACAGATGAAAAACTTAACTCTAAAATTTCTAAGGATTTAAAAATACTCTTTGAGAAAGGAAGGGAATAATAATGGAAAATAAAAATGAAATATTACAATTAAGTGATAGTTTAAAAATTCTTGTTGATAATTCGGATTTTGACAAGATCAAACAGTTGGCAGCGGATTTTTATGCAATTGATTTTTCTGAAGCATTATCCTCATTAGATACAAAATATATTATAGTTGTTTTGAGAATTTTAGAAAGTAACAAAAGTTCAATAATATTTTCAGAATTTAATAATGAAGTTCAAAAAAATGTAGCTATGACCTTAAATGAGAAATGAATGGCTAAAATACTTGATGCCATGAATAGTGATGATGCAGCAGATATTATGGAAAATTTACCACCATATATTGTGAAAAAAATACTGGAAAAATCAAGTCCTGAAACTAAATATCAATTTAGCAAGTTATTGAATTATAAAGATGATACCGCTGGTGGAATAATGTCTGTTGATTATATAGTTCTCAGGGATAGTTTAAATGTAATAGATGCCTTGGAATTGATAAAGAAAAATTATAAAGACATAGAAAACACTAATACAACCGCATATTTTGTTGTTGATAAAAATAATGTACTTTGTGGGCTTGTTCACCTAGGTGAAATATTTTTTGCATCTGATATAAAAAAAATTAGGGATATTATGAATAATAATGTAATTTATGTTAATATTAACGATGACCAGGAAGTAGTTGCAAATAAAATGAAGAAATATGATATTCCATCAATTCCAGTTGTAAACAATGAAAATAAATTAATGGGAATTATAATGATTGATGATGTTTTGGATGTTATGTCAGAGGAAACAACGGAAGACATATATAAGCTGGGGGGAATTAATTATTTTGGAAAGGATAGTTATTTTTCACTCAGTATATTTAAAATAGTTAAGTCAAGACTGTTATCTATTTTTATGATACTCTTTATATCTACCTTATCTCAAATACTATTAACTATTTTTATAAACAAGGAATTTAATTCCAATAGTAAAAATTTGGATTATGTTATAACATTATTTATAACGCCATTGATTGTAGTTATATCATGTTCATCTGGAGCAATTGCTTCACAAACAACATTGTTAACAGTTAGAAGTATATCCTTAGATCAATTAAAAAGTAATAAATTTTTTGATATTGTTAGAAAAGAGATTATTATTGGTCTTTTATTTGGAATTATTGTAGCATTATTAAATTTTGTAAGATTAATAGTATTTTATGAAATTTACTATAGTGGTGATATTAACAAAAATTATATCTGGCTATCAATTTCAAGCATATCAATTTCAATAATACTTACAGTATTTATTTCAAATTTTATAGGTTGTATTATTCCGCTAACGGCAAAGTATTTAAAAAGGGATGCCGCTGTCTCTTCAATATTTTTATTGGAGACAATTGTAGATCTTATTTCAATTTTAATACTTTATGGCATTTCATACATATTTATATATAATATTGGAAACGGATTATAAATATTCTATGAGAATCAGGAAAAAAAAGTGAACAAAAAAATGATGGGAGGGAAATAACTCTTTATTATTAGAAAATTCATCAATTATTAATGATATTATATTAATTAAAAATAAAAGATTAAATTTAGAAATAGGGTGTGGTAAAGGTGATTTTATAATTAATAAAAGTGTTAATGAGAAAGACAATATTTTTATAGGGTTGGAAAAAGATCCTACCATTTTAGCTGTTGCTATGCGGAAGTTTAAGGAAAAAATAAATCCTGTAAATAATAATTTATATTTTTCAAATATTTTAGCCCAAAATATATCTGAATATTTTCCAAAAGAAAAATTTAAGAAAATATTTCTTAATTTTTCAGATCCATGACCAAAAAAACATCAGGCAAAGCGTAGATTAACACATATTAGTTTTTTAAAAATTTATTATAATTTATTAGTCAACGGTGGAACAATAGAATTTAAGACCGATAATGATAATTTATTTTTATTTACTATTGAGCAAGTGAAATTATTTGAGAATTTCTTAATTACTTACAAAACATCAGATCTGTATAGTGACACTTTTGAAATTGTTAATAATGTACAAACAGAATATGAAACAAAATTTTTAGAAAAAAATGTAAAAATTAAAAAAATGGTACTACAAAAATTATAGAATAAAACTTTAAATATTCTACTTAAGAACTCTTTTATATAATCTATCTACATTTTTTAGAAAAATATTAATATTTGCGATTTTATCTATATTAGAATTATTTATAAATTTTCCATTATTTTCTTCTTTAACAATATCTAGAAAATCTCTTTTTTCTTTTAGGCATTTATTTGAACAAACTTGTATAAAATCATATATTTCTTCACGAGAATGCTTTGTTGTTTTTATTATTTCCGTTAATAATATTTGCGAATAATATATTTTATTTGAGCTATCAATATTTTTCAACATTTGTTTTTTATCGATGTTTAAATTTGAAATAATTGAATTAAGTCTTCTTGTCATAAAGGTTGCAATATTTATTGAATCTGGTATTATAATTCTTTCATTAGAACTATGACTAATGTCGCGCTCGTGTCATAAAATATTATTTTCTAATGATATATTTGCATAACTCCTTAAAAGCCTTGCAAGTCCTGTAATATTCTCTGAACCAATTGGATTCTTCTTATGAGGCATTGAAGAAGAGCCTTTTTGCATAGCGGAAAAACCTTCGCTTACTTCACCTACATCACTTCTGTGCAATAATCTTATCTCGGTTGATATTTTTTCTAAAGTTGATGCATAATTTGCATAAGATAAGAATAGGCTTGCTAATCTATCTCTTTGGCTAACTTGTGTAGATATTAGGTCACACGGCATGTCTAAATGCTTTGCAACATATTCCTCTATCTCAATTTCTAGATTAGTAAAATTTCCCATTGAACCTGATATTTTTGTTACACAAACATCTAATATTGCCATGTCCAATCTTTTTTCTTGTCTGCGCAATTCATCATACCATAGTAAAAATTTGAGTCCAAATGATGTTGGTTCACCAAAAATTCCGTGACTTCTACCCATAATAAATGTATTTTTGTGCTCTAACGCCTTTTCCTTAATTGTTTCCATTAGTTTTTTAAGGTCTTTTTTATATACCTCATATGACTTTTTTATTAAAAAATTTTGAGACGTATCCACAATATCTGTAGATGTTAATCCTAAATGTATTCATTTTTTTTCCTCACCAAGTGATTCGCTGACCATCCTTGTAAAGGCTATTACATCGTGTTTAGTTAATTGTTCAATTTCTAACATTCTTTTTAAATTAATTTTTACATTTTTTTCAATTCTATCAAGATCTAAGGACGGAATGACATTTAGTTTATTTCAAGCTTTTAAAACTAAATGTTCTACTAATCATCAAGTTTTTATTATTGATAAATTAGATCAAAATTGCTCAATCTCTTTAATGGAATATCTTTCAATCATCTTAATCAAAACCTTTTTTATTTAAAACAGTTTGTTTTCTATCGCTACCAACAGAAAACCCAAGAATATCAACCTTACACAATTCAGAAATCTTATTTAAATAAATCTTAGCATTTTCTGGTAAGTCATCAAAACTTTTAACATTAGATATGTCTGTCATTCAACCCTTCATCTCTTCAAATACGGGTTCACATTTTGTAAACTGAGTATTAGATGCTGGCAGATAATCTATTTTTTTTCCATCCAATATATAAGAAGAACATATTTTTATAATTTCTTGGTCATCCAATACATCTAATAGTGTTATAAATAATTTATCAATGCCGCCTGTTCTTATTGCATATTTTAACGCAACAATATCTAGTCAACCAACTCTTCTGGGTCTCCCAGTATTAGAGCCATACTCGTTACCATTTTTTCTTATTATTTCAGCTTTTTCACCAGTTATTTCTGTTGGCATAGCACCAGCACCAACTCTTGTATTATAGGCCTTTGTTATACCAACAACTTTACTAATTAATTTTTTATGAATTCCTACACCGAGACTTACATTATTACCAGATGTATTTGAGCTTGTAACAAATGGATATGTACCGTGATCAATGTCTAACAATACACCCTGTGCCCCTTCAAAAAGAACTTTTTTGTTATCACGTATTGCTTTATCTATTATATATCCACAATCCAAAATATTGTTTTTCAAAAGTTCGAAATTATTAATTGCATTTATATAAACTTCATTAAAATTAAGGGGCTTATGGTTATATATTTTTGTTATAAGTTCATTGTGATAGTTAAACGCCTCCCTAAACAACTCTTCAAAATTTTTTTCAAAAAAATCACATATTCTTATTCCAAATCTGTTTGCTTTGTCAGAATATGTTGGACCTATGCCTCTCCCTGTGGTTCCTATTTTTCTTTCCTTTCGAGCATCTTCTTGGAGTTTATCCAATAATGTGTTAAATTCAAAAATTACATGAGCTCTGTCTGATATTCATAAATTTGATGTATCTATACTATCATCTCTCAATATCTTTATCTCAGCATTTACCTTTTCCAAGTTTATAACTGTTCCATTCCCAATTATATTCATCACATTAGGGTTTAATATTCCAGATGGAACAATTGTAACTTTATGCCTCACCCCATTATTTCATATTACGTGCCCAGCATTATCGCCTCCAGCAAACCTTACAACTAAATCAGCTTTTTGGGCAAAATAATCTGTTATTTTACCTTTTCCTTCATCGCCTCATTGGGTTCCTACTATTACCATCGTTTTATATTTATTCATTTCTGCTCCTTAATACTTTAATTATAATATATTATTTAGGTGAGAACAAACATATATGGGGTATATGTTTTTCTTTCTTAAAAAGTGTAATAATATAATAAATATTATAAAAAGCACTTTTTTTATTGAAATTACTGTAAAAAAATTGTAAAATATAATATGTAGATTTACTTGCGGGTGTAGTTTAATGGTAGAACTTCAGCCTTCCAAGCTGACTGTGAGGGTTCGATTCCCTTCACCCGCTCCATTCTGAAACAAATGATTAATAACTTCTATAAAAAGCATATTTTTTATGCTTTTTTTTAATTTTAATATTAAAATTAAAAGATAGTAAACATTGGTTATTTAGTAGATTTGTGGGGTTACTGTGAAAAAAGAAAATATAAAAGAAGCAATTTTAAATAATAGAGATTTTTTTGATAGCAGAACTGAATTCTGAAAAACCATTGTATACTGTCTTTCCGTTTCCTCCTTTATCGGTTTGCCATTATGAATTTTATTTTCAAATGATTTTATTGTTTTAGATTGATGATATTCTAAAAACTCAGTTCAGAAAATAAAATTATCATTGCTTTTTAATTTTTCTTTTTTTCTTTTTTCTCTTTCGATCAGTATATTATTTTATTATTTGAAATGAATAAAAGAAGACCTTATAATTTATTCTTGTTCTTTTAACAGTTTCATTATCACAAATAACATGAATAGTTATTGATTACCATTCACAAGTAATATAAGTGTATTTATAAGAATAATAATAGCTTTTGCAATAGCTTTTGCAATTTTATTTATATCAATTTTTTTAACAGGGTTTATGAAAAATTCTATGTTAAAATTTGAAGAATACAATGAAAGATTAGTTAAAGAATATAATGATGGATTAGTTTTGACCACAAAGAAAGGGTTTAGAATTGAAAAAAAAATTCTAGCAATAAATAAAAGAAAACAAAAACAAAAACAAAAACAATTAATCGAAGAGGAAGCTGAAAAAATAAGAAAAGCAGATTTAGAAAGTAAAATAGAAGATATTAAAAAAAGAATTACAGATAAGGATAACAACAAAATTAAAAAGGAAAAAACTAAAAAAAGTAAAAATAATAAAATAAAATTTTAATATTTAAAAATGATATATAAACATAAATAGATAATTAATGTTAACATATTCTGTAAATTAATTTTATAAGTTTATTTGAGTCAGTTACTAATTAGTATTAATATTTTTATTTTTAATATAATTTTACGGTAAATATTTAATTATAAATAATATTAGTCAATAATTAATTTATAAATATTTCATTTGTTAGACTCTTTACTCTGAAATGGTGTCTTATAGTGCCCAGGATACACTATAATATTGGTTTCATAATTAACTATATAATTTATTGATTGTTTAAATTCCATTAAATTAGTATATTTAAACTTATGCATTCCCACATCTTTATAAAATATTGTATCACCAACAAAAATACAATTTAATTCCTCTATATGATAAAAGGTGGTATCTGGTGTATGACCCTTGAAAATTTTTGGTTTGATTGTATAATTATTTAAGGTTATATCTTCATCGTTTTTAAAAAAATCAACCTTAAATTTTGGGAGCTGTTCAAAATCAAATCTATCAATTAAATCTTTTCTATATTCAAGAGCTTCTTTTGTTTTTCCATAGAGATACTCATAACTTATACGGTTAATTTTAAATATTATGTTCTTATCGTGGTTGTAAAGTTGTCTCAAACCTATTATATGATCAATGTGAAAATGCGTTATTAGGACATGTGTTATAATTATATTATTTATCTTAACATATTTTAAAATTCCACTAATAGAGCCTCCACAATCAATTAGGAAAGCTTTATTATTTCTGATTATCAAATATGAATTTTGGACATTAAATTTTTTATAAATAAAAGTCCATACACCATCAAATTTCATTTTTATGTTTGAGTACATATAAGTGTAAATTATAATAAATATTAACATCAGCGAGCACAATATTATTAATTCACAAATTTCAAATATATAAATTTTTAATAAACCATTACTAGTTAATTTGCTTTTAAATAAAAAGTTAGTTATTAATATCAATGTTAATATATACATAGATATACATATTGCTAATATAATTAGACCAATAGTTCTCAATTTTATTTTATTATTTTCATCCCTAATCTTAATATCAAATAATAATATTATTCCCCTCTTTTTATTTGAGAATTCATATAGCAAAATTATATTTATGATAAATGTGTATGCTAAAATCATTAAGTTAGATGATTTTAGGTGCTTATCTTTTTCAATTAAATAACATAAAATAAATATTAATGTATGAATAATTAGTGATAATGCTGAAATTCAAACAAATGATTTTCTATGTAGCTTTAAATTATCTTTTTGCATAAATATATTTTACATCAATATAATAATAAATAAGCATATTTAACAACCCATTAATGTGAATCGTTACGTATTGACAAAAAAATCATACTTATATTATGGTATAATTATTTTGTTATTTTGTAAGGGGAACATTTTGGTAATTTTAGGAATCGAATCAAGTTGCGATGATTTTGGCGTTTCAAT
Organism: Spiroplasma endosymbiont of Aspidapion aeneum; assembly: GCF_964031045.1. Classification (NCBI taxonomy): domain Bacteria; kingdom Bacillati; phylum Mycoplasmatota; class Mollicutes; order Entomoplasmatales; family Spiroplasmataceae; genus Spiroplasma; species Spiroplasma endosymbiont of Aspidapion aeneum. The sequence continues at coordinate 57,472 of NZ_OZ034994.1, forward strand.
AATAAAGGATGGTAATGTTGTTTCCAATGTTGTTTCCTCACAAATTCAACATCATCTTGTTAATGGGGGAATAATTCCAGAACTTGCTGCACGATTACATGTGGAAACATTTCACGCAATATTTAAAGAGGCTATTAAAAATTCTGGATTGAAAGTTGAAGAAATTGAATGCATAGGATTTACAAATGAACCCGGATTAATCGGTTCATTGATTATTGGAAGAATAGTGGCAAAAACCATTGCAAGTTATTTAAACATTCCAATATATCCATTAAATCATATGAGAGGTCACGTTGCGTCTGCGTTTATAAATAATACCCCAATTTATCCTGTCATTAGTCTTGTTGTTAGCGGAGGGCACACCCAAATTGTTTTGTCAAAAAGTATAGAAAATTATGAAGTTATTGGCGAAACACAAGATGATGCTATTGGCGAATGTTTAGATAAAATTGCTAGAAAGATGGGGTACAATTACCCCGGTGGTGTAGAGATAGATAGACTATCTCAAAAAAGCAAATGTTTGAAATTTGATTTTCCTCTTGTCCAACTAAATAATTTTGATATGTCTTTTTCCGGTTTAAAAACAAAGGCTTTGAATTATATAAATAATAAAAAAGATTATGTAAGTGAGAATATAAATGATTTTGCTAATAGTATTCTAAACGCGTGTATAAATCAAGTTATTGAAAAAACAAGACTAGCAATTATTATGTTCAGCCCTAAAATGATTTCTTTAGCTGGTGGAGTCTCTGCAAATAAAAAACTAAGAAATGATTTTGTAAAACTTGGTACAGAATTTAACATACCAATAGCGTTACCAGAACAAGAGTACTGTACAGATAATGGGGCAATGATTGCTAAATTATTAGATATTATGTTAAGGGAGAAAGATAATGTTAATTAAGGATATATATATAAATATTTCTAAATCTGAGGGGAAAAATGTTAATTTTTTTGCACGGGTTAGAAGTCATAGATTAGGTAAAAATATTTCATTTTTAATAGTAAATGACGGGTCTACAATTAATGATGTACAAATTGTATATAAAAAGGATGATAATTTTTTTCAAGAGATATCACAAGCTAAAGTGGGCTCAATAGTTTCTATTGATGGGACATTAAAAGTAACTACAGAAGGAAAGCAACCATTTGAAATTACAGCAAATAAATTATTTTTAATTTCAAATACAAATGATAATTATAAATTACAGAAGAAAGAACACACTTATGAGTTTTTAAGAGATATCGCTCACCTTAGACCAAGAACAAAAACATTTGAATCGGTTTTTAGATTGAGATCTTCTATTTTTCAATGTATTCACAGTTTTTTCACAGAAAAAAATTTTTTATTTGTTACAACCCCAATCATTACAAATAATGATGCTGAGGGAGCGGGAGAGTCTTTTATAACAACAACAATTACAAACAACAATTATGATAATGATTTTTTTGGAAAAAAAGCAAATTTAACTGTTTCGGGACAATTACACGCTGAAGCATTTGCGCAAGCATTTCAAAATGTTTACACTTTCGGGCCAACATTTAGAGCGGAAAAATCATACACTTCCAAGCATGCTGCTGAATTTTGAATGTTGGAGCCTGAATGTGCAAATTATGAATTAAAACAATTGATGTCATTAATTGAGGATATAATTAAATATATAATTAAATATATATTAAAGCATAACATTGATGAATTAAAATATTGTGATGAAAATTTAGAAAATGGATTAATTGACAAATTACATTTTATTGAAAATTCAAGTTTTGAAGTTGTTGAGTATTCTCAAGCAATAGAGATTTTAAGCAAAGCAAAAGACAATGGATATAATTTTGAAGAAAAAAATATAAAATTTGGACTCGATTTAACCACAGAGCATGAAAGATATTTGTGTGAAAAACACTTTAATAAGCCCACTTTTGTTATTAATTATCCAAAAGAAATTAAAGCCTTTTACATGAGGCTAAATAATGACGGAAGAACTGTAGGAGCTGTGGATTTATTGGTGCCGTTTATTGGTGAATTGGTAGGCGGGAGTGAACGTGAATATGATATAGATAAAATTGTCAAAAGATGTAATGAATTAAATATAAATAGAGATCTTTTAAATTGATATATTGATTTAAGAAGTTTTGGATACTATAAAACTGCTGGCTTTGGTCTAGGGTTTGAGAGATTAATAATGTATTTAACTGGTATGACTAATATTAGGGATGTGATTCCTTTTCCAAGAACTGTGAGAAATTTACAATTCTAATTTTTATCATTTTAATTGCTCTAAAAGTCATAAAAAAGTGTAATATATATATAAAGGGGTTTGTTGTAATGTTGATTTCATTTATTTTAGCAGGTGATTTTCTTAAAGGAGAATTCGAGCGAAGTTTACAAAGTATTTTATCTCAAAGTGATGATGATTATGAAATAATATTATGTTCCGATGTTCCGATGGAAGACTCTGAAATAAGTATTTATTATTGAGATCTTTTTTGAAAAACAAAAAAGATCAACACCATAATACTGAATGATTCATCTGTTGGTAATTCTTCTAATTGAAATAATGCATTAAAAGTATTAAACGGGGAATATTTTATGTTTATAAAACCCGGTGATACACTAGATATAAATATAGTGTCTAACATTAAAAAGGCACTTGTTAAAAATGCTAATAAAGGTGCGCTTGATATTATAGAATTTTGTGCTAACCTAACAGGACTTGCTAAATCTCAAACAAAGACATATATAGAAAAAGATAGGGTTTATAATTTAGATGTTGATTTTGCTCCGTTTGCACACGTTGTTGATATTTTATTTACAAAGTGTTATAGAAGAGATGTTATAGAAAATAATCCATTTAGTTTTAAACCATTTGTTGAGTATGAACTTCTTTTTGTTTACAAGTTTTTATCACAGGCTAAAACTTTTATAAGTTTAGAAACAAATTATATTGGATACATTGATATTCAAATAAGTTTATCTTTTCAACCTGTTTTTGATAGGGTTAAACAATGGTCACACATTTTTAACCACTTTAGAAGATTGGGAATTTACAAAGATATCAAAGATTATATTAATTATGCATATTTTAAGTCTACTATTCATACCTGATTATGACAAATCAAAAGGTATAACAAAAAAACATTAATTATAAAGTCATATGATTATATCACTAGAAAATTTAATAGTAAAAAAAGAACAGAATTTATAAAGCAAAATAAGGCATATAAAAATTCCGAAGATATGAAGTTCAAGGCTATCATGTTGAACTTTGATAACTATATTGAGGATTTTAAAAAAGAGAATTAGTAATGAAAAAAAAATATATTTTTAAAAAACCAAATTTATCAAGAATATTTTTTTCAAGGTTGATAGATACGATCTTTTGTTCCGCTATTGTTTATGTTGTGTCATACTTATATATTATAAATTCATATTTAACCGCCATTATTTATTGTGGTTGTGTTTTTATAATTTATTCCTTTTATTTTTTAATTATACCTTGTCTATTTGCTTATCGATGCTTTGGAAAAATTTTATTTAATCTTTTTATTCTTCAAAAAGATAATAATGAGAAAATTAAATTTATTATGTTATTAAAAAGAGAATTGTATTATATTTTTTTTCCCTATATTGTGTTGATGATAGCACAATTTTTAAGAGTGTATATAATTATTAACACACAAGATTCATCAAATAATTGAGCAAAACTCTTATATAATCTTGGAATAGGTTTTTTTGTATTGTGGTCATTGTATCTTATGATTTCTATAAAGATTCAAGATAGCCATTTATCAAGTGTAGATTTAAAAAATAGAATTCATGTATTACACAAAATTAAGTTTATAGAACCAATATTTTATGATAAAAATAATATTAACAAAAATATCGATATGCCAGGTTTTGTAGATAAAAACAATTTGGAAGAAATAGAAAAGATTGACTATAAGGAGATTGTAAATTAAATATATGAATAATTATCTCGATGAATTAAATAATAAACAAATTGAAGCAATTGAGGAAATTGTAAAGCCTGTAAGAGTTATTGCTGGAGCAGGGAGTGGAAAGACACGTGTTATAACAACAAAAATTGTTTACTTGAAGGAGAAACTGCAATGTAGATTATCCGAAATTTTAGCTTTAACTTTTACAAGAAAAGCAGCGGAAGAAATGAGAGAAAGAGTGCTTTCTATAACAAAGAGTGACGAAAAGACAAATATAATGACATTTCATAGTTTTTGTTTTTTAATTCTTATTAAGCATTTTAAGATAGTTGGGTTAAAGGAAAATTTTCAAATACTAGATTCTTACTCACAAGAAAAAGTTTTAAAAACACTTTTTAGTGGAATTGAAAAGTTTGAGAGAACAGATATTAAAAAACAAATATCTAAAATAAAAAACAAATTTTTTGATAATAATAATATAATTGAAAAAATATCGGATTTAAAATCATATGATAATTCTATTATAACTGATTATAATGTTTACCAGGATTACATACGGTCTAATAATAAAATTGATTATGATGATCTTATGTTGTATGCCTATTATATATTAAAAAATAATGAGGATATTTGCGAAAAGTGAGCTACTTCATTTAAGTACATACTTGTGGATGAATTCCAGGATACTAACTATTTACAAATGAGCATAGTAAATTTAGTTTTGAGAAAAAGAGACTGTATTACTATTGTTGGCGACCCAGATCAAACAATATATACGTGAAGAGGAGCAAAACAGGAAATAATCTTGAATTTTGAGGAAAAATTTAAGGAGGCAAAAACTATAGTTTTAGATCAAAATTATCGTTCAACTAAACAAATTTTAGATGCTGCCAATATGGTTATAAAAAATAATAATAAAAGATATGAAAAAGATTTACACACTAAGAAATTGGACGGAGAATCTATAGATGTTATGGGCTTTGATGACTTAGAGGAACAAAACCAATACATTGCAAATAGAGTATTTAATCTCGTAAAAGAAGGAAGTTATAAATATAAAGATTTTTTTATTTTGGCAAGATCTAATAAACAAATAAAAAATATAGAATTAACACTAAACTACTATAAGATTCCTTATCTTGTAAGAGGTACGGACTCATTTTTCTCATTGAAAGTTATTACAGACTCCTTATCCTTTTTAAAAGCATTCGTATATAAAGATAATGAGTCAACACTTTCAATGTTAGAATTATTACCAAAAGTTGGCCAAGTAACTATAAGAAAAATACGTGAAATTTGTACTCTAAGTAGATTGTCTATATTTGAATGATTTATAAATGGTGATCATAAGGGTTTTCCTTTGGCAATAAGTAATACGAGTGAGGTATATAAATTATGTGAAAAAAGTATGAACACATATTTTAGTGCTAAGGAGTTAGCGTTTATCCTCCTTCATAAGGCTGGTATTATAGATAAGGCAATTTCTGAAAATCAAAAAAATAATCACCACGCAAGAATAAAAGAACTATTTGACATCCTGACAAGTCAGGACATTGAGTTTAGCGATTTGTATTTGTATGATAAACTAACAAACTTTTTAGTAAATGTTACTATTAATAGTGATGTATTACAAAATGATAGTGAAGCAGATGCTATTTTTGTTTCTACAATACATGGAGCAAAAGGGATGGAAAGGCCCGTTGTGGTAATTTATGATGTTAATAGCTTTAATTTTCCAAACTTTAATTCGTACAATAATGCATCATATATCGAAGAGGAAAGAAGAACATTTTATGTAGCAATAACAAGGGCTAAGGAAAAATTGATTATTTCCTATAATTCCACATATCCCTCTATTTTTATTGAAGAAATGAGCACAAATATTGATGCAGCAAAATATAAACGAACATTTGATCAACCAGAGATTTTTAGATATCAAAATAATGACCAATCTAATACAGAGCATATCGAGGTTGTTTTAAAAAATAATTTATCAATTGGAGATAGAATAATACACGATTATTTTGGAGACGGAATTGTAATAGATGTTATGGTAAAAAACATTAAAATTAAATTTGAATCGAGTGGAATAAAATTTGTACCAATGCTATCAAATACGTGAAGAAAAGTAGATAAAATTTAAAATCAATTTTAATTTAACCTAAATTATATTTGTTTTTAATGAAAAAATTCTTTTTTTTATATACAATAATAAAAGTTAAAGGTGGATAAGAATGAAAAAAAATTGATTACTATCAACTATTCTTTTTTTTACTTTATTTGTTGGACTTATAGTCTTTACCCAATTTGTCGGTTTTGATATTAATGTAAAATTGGGTAATAATGATAATGTAAAATTTAAATTTGTTGGTCTACAATATGATAAATCATTTAATAATGATATTGTTACGGATTTTTCCACAACTCCAAGTAAGTCTATTTCATATTTGTCAAAATTTGTAGATCTTAACGGAAACGGAATATTTAGTATTCTTACATCTAAAATATGAGCGTTAATAGTTAGTTTAATTTGTCTCTCAGGCGCTGGTTTTATTTACTCTATATTTATGCTATTTTTTACAGATAAATTTGATTTTAATGAGGAATTAGTTGTGGGAATTTTTTATGCATTAATTGCAGCTGCGTGTGTTTGTGTCGGTATTTGTGTATTTGTCTCATGATATTACTTTGTCCAAGATCTTAATAAATTAAATATATATTCAGGTTCAAAAATATCATCATCATATTTATCTGGAATATTTATAATAATAGGATCTACATTACCTATATTTTCTTACATATGAAAATTAATTGTATTACTAAAATCTGAATAATATTTACAAAAAAAATGATAAAAAGTTTATAATTATAAGTAGCAATAAGGAGGATAATATGGCGTCATTTAAAGCAAAGATAATTGATCCAGTTGGTTTACACGCTAGACCGGCTTCTATACTAACAAAAGAAGCATCAAAATTTTCATCAAATATCAACATTATTTCTGGTGAAAAATCTGGTAACCTTAAATCAATAATGAATGTTATGTCATTAGCTGTCAAAACAGGTACCGAAATTACAATTGAGGCAACTGGTGAAGACGAAAAAGAAGCGATAACAGCTATTGAAAAAATAATGAAAGAAAATTCAATTATATAAAACAAAACCAACATCAATTGTTGGTTTTATTTTATATAAATATATCAATAATTTTTAATTATATATTCTTTTTAGCGCCCAAGAGCCATTAAAAGAATATATAATTAAATTATGTATAATGGAGGAGATAAAATGAGTAAAAAATTCCAAGGTATTGGAGCATCGGACGGTATATCAATAAGTTCTGTTCTTTTAATTGAAGAAGAAGAAATTATTATACCAGAAGATGAAGCAAAAAATATTGATAAAGAAATTTCAATTTTAAATGAGTGTGTAAAAAAAACAAAGGCAGATTTAGTAAAATTGAAGGAAGAGGCAACTAATAAACTTGGTCAAGATAAGGGAGATATTTTTGAAGCACACATATCAATTTTAGAGGACCCTGAATTTGAAAAGCAAACAATTGATAAGATTAAGAAGCTTAATTATAATTCTGCAAAAAGTGTCTCTGAAACAGCAAATGAATTTATAAGTATATTTGCAGCAATGGAAGACCCATATTTAAGAGAAAGAGCTGCCGATGTTAAGGATGTGACTACTAGACTTATTAAAATGATTTTAAATATTAAAATAGTAGACTTTTCTACAATTGAAAAAGAAGTAATAATTGTTTCCGATGATTTAACCCCTTCACAAACATCACAATTGAATCCAAAATTTGTAAAAGGTTTTTTATGTAATATTGGAGGTCGCACAAGTCATGCTGCAATTATGGCAAGAAGTTTAGAAATTCCTGCTGTTTTAGGTTTGAAAGACATTACTAAACATGTTAAGGATAATGATGTGATTGCAATAGATGGAAATGCAGGAATTGTTGAATTAAATCCAGCATCTAAAAATGATTGACTAAAAAAAGAACAAACATTTAAAAATAATATAAAGGAATTGGTTAAATTTAAGTCTCTTAAGACACTCTCAAAAGATGGATATGATAAATTTGTTTTAGAGGGTAATATTGGTAGCCCTAAGGATGTTTCTGCTGTACTAGAAAATGGTGGCGAAGGAATAGGATTATTTAGAAGTGAATTTTTATATATGGATAATGACCATTTTCCAACTGAAGACGAACAGTTTCAAGCATATAAATCTGCGATTGAGCAAGTTGATGGAAAAATTGTTGTAATTAGAACATTAGATATAGGAGGGGACAAAAAACTAAATTACTTTAGTTTTCCAAAAGAAACAAACCCATTTTTGGGGTATAGAGCAGTTAGATTCACATTAGACAAACAAGACATCTTTAAAGTCCAGTTGAGAGCGTTATTAAGAGCAAGCGCGTTTGGAAAATTGGGAATCATGTTTCCCATGATTGCTACAATTGATGAGTTTAAAAAGTCTAAAGCATTGGTGGAAGAATGCAAAACAGAATTGATTAAAGAAAAAGTAAAGGTTGGAAATGACTATGAAGTTGGAATGATGGTGGAAATCCCAGCAACTGCTGCAATTGCAGATAAGTTTGCAAAATACGCAGATTTCTTCTCTGTTGGAACAAATGATTTAATTCAATATACAATGGCTGCAGATAGAATGAGTGAAAAGGTTTCTTATCTTTATCAACCATTAAATCCATCTATTTTAAGATTATTGAAATTAACAATTGATGGAGGACACAAGCATAATAGATGGGTCGGTATGTGTGGTGAAATGGCAGGAGAACCTAATGCCGTCCCTATATTAATGGGACTCGGCCTTGATGCTTTTTCAATGTCAGCCACAAGTATTCCAAAAGCACGAAGCATAATCTCAAAGTGAACAAGAAGTGAAGCAAAAGAACTTGCTGAAAAAGCTTTAGATATGGAAACCCAAAAAGAAGTTATTGATTTAGTAGAAAAATTTAGTAAAAATAAATAAATAATAAAATAATAAAATAAGGTGTTAAGCCCTTTTTATTATATAATTAATTATAAGTGAGGTAAAATATATATGAAAATTGCAATAGCAAATGACCACACGGGTGTTGAGTTGAAAAATACTATCCTAAATCATTTAAAAACCATAGGATATGAAGTTTATAACCTTGGAACAGATTCTATAGAATCTGTTGACTACCCATCATATGGGAAATTAGTTGCAAACAAAATAATATCAAAGGAATATGATCTTGGTATATTAATATGTGGAACGGGTGTAGGAATAACAATAGCAGCTAATAAGGTTAAGGGAATTAGAGCTGTAGTGTGTTCAGAGCCATATAGTGCAATTATGGCACGTAAACATAACAATGCTCAAATTGTTGGAATAGGAGCTAGGGTAGTTGGCCCCGAACTAGCTATAATGATTGTGTGTAAATTTATTGAAAGTAAATATGAAGGTGGTAGACATCAGAAAAGAGTTGATATGATTGAATAATATTCATTCTCAATCTGTTCCATCCACCATAAATAAAAAAGTGAGAATTTTTAACAGACTAGAAAGAGATATCGATAAAGAATTTCCTTTTCAATTTAAAAAAAATAATTTGTTTTCAGATGGGTTAATATTTGTTATTACTGGTCTAATAATTCCTTTTATATGTGCTATGATTTTGGAGGTTGCTTTTTCCCTACACGAATCAGTATTAAAAGAATCAAATTCATGACAATTTTATTTAAATTCATTTGTTTATTATGGTTCTAATGGACTGGGTTGAATAATCCTTTATTTAAGAAATAAGAAAGATACACCACGAAATTACTTTTATTGATTTATATATTTTCCTATTATATGTGCTCTAATGTTCGAAATCTTAGTTTTTTCATTTTTTTCTTCATCGCAATATAAGACAGAAATCACAAATCTTTCTTCCATGGCTGGTCAAATTATTGGAGAAATTCTGATAATAATTTTCTTTTTATGCCAAAGAATAGAAAGTGGTAAAATTGCTGCAACCTTTAGAAAAGAGAAGTTCCCCCTCCTTCTCCTTGTTATTATAGTAATAATAATGATGTTTATTTTGTCTACTATCATTTGTTCTTATCTTATTGAACAAAAACTAATGAATGTAAAGGAAAGTGACAATCAAAAACAATTAAATAGTGTCCTGAATTCTAATAATCAAGCAATATTTATATTTGGTTATATTTCATTAATTTTGTTAACAGTTATTGTTGCACCTTTATGTGAAGAAATTTGTATGAGATATTCTGTATTTTATCTAACAGGAAATAGGTATGTTGCTATATTTGTCAGTGGTTTTTATTTTGGTTTCGTTCATTATGGGTTAGAAGGGGATTTTCAACATTTACTATCGTATACATCTGCCGGGTTAATATTAGCATATTTATTTAACTACACAAATGGCAATATTACATATAATTGATTAACACACGCCTCATACAACATAATATCGTTAATTGTGACGGTTACGTCATAGTATGAAAGAGTATGTTATATCAAATAATGATTCTGGCCAAACAATTTTAAATTTCATTAAAAAAGTATACTTTAATACACCTTTGAGTGTAATTTATAAATGATTTAGAAGAAAAGAAATCAAACTTAATGGTGTAAGAATAAATAATTTTAAGATAAAAATTGTCACAAATGATATTGTGATCGTCTATGATCATGAAAATCCAGGTATAAAAAAAGAAAAAAAAAATTTACAATTTAATCTGAATATAGCATATATTGACAATAATCTTTTAATAGTTATAAAGGAACCGGGAATACCGGTTCACAACATTCAAGGGATATGCCTTGATGAAATAGTAAACTCTTATCTTGAAAATAAAAATTTTAATATAGAAGGAATAACATTTAAAATTTCCCACGCTCATAGGTTAGATAAACCAACATCAGGACTTGTAATCTATCCACTAACAAAGGAATCTAGTTTGGAAATATATAAGTACATAAATAATAAAAATGTTATTACAAAATTTTATATAGCAAAGTCTTATTTAAAACGAAATATATCAAAAAATATTAAAGGTTTTATAAAATATGACCAAGAAATGAGGAGGTCTTTTTTTTCCAGTGAAAAAGAGGATAAATTTTTTAAACCATGCGAACAAATAATAAATAAGATTTCAGAAAATTTATTTGAGATAGCTCTGGGGTCTGGAAAAAAACACCAAATAAGGGCAATATTTTCATACTATAACATGCCATTGGTAAATGACTATCGATATGGTGCAAAAAGGGTTATGGATGATATTTCTATAGGCCTCGTTGCTTATAAAATAAAATTTAACTTCCCGCTTAATTCTCCTTTATATTATATGAATGATAAAATAATTAAAATTGATTATAAACATTTTTTAGATGTTGATTTAAATAAATAGAGAATATAATTAATTCCCTATGTTATAATAGAATAAATATGAATAAAATCTCGAAAAGACAAGGATTAATATCTTTATTCTTTAGCACAATAACATCATTAATTAATGCAGTTGTTCAGTTCCTAATAATATATTTTATCTTAAAGAAATATGGTTCTGCGTTTAATGGATTTGTAAGATTAACATCTACATTTTCTTTTTTTCTTTCAACAGCTGATTCAGCGTTGGGTGTAGCTACAACTCTATTACTGGTAACGCCAATTAATAAAAAAGACTGAATTACTGCAAATGAACTATATTCCACAGCTAAGAAAAATTATCGTAAAGGTGCTTTTTTGTGAATATTAATTTCGGTACTTGTTTCTGTATCGTATTGCCTTTTTATATCATTTCAATCCGCACAACAAGGCTACTCACACGGATTAAATATAAAACTTGCTGACCTAAAATTAACTGGCACATATAATAAGACTAGTATATCAATTTATTATTTAGTTTTTATATCACTAATTTATAGTTTTAGAAATATCCTTTTAAGTTTATTTTTTAATGTTTATGAAAATATTTTGTCAGCCGTTAACAAAGGGGGGATTGTTAAGATTGCTATTTTAATTTCTGAACTAACATGCTTTATAATTATGTTGTCTATGCTTAATATGAACAATGTCCCAATAATAGTTGTTTTTATGCCTATTTTTATGATAGGAATTATTCGTGGTTTCCTTGTTTATTTTTATGCTCGAAGAGAGTGTCCGTGACTTAAATTTTATAAAGAGTTTAATAGTTTTAAATTAAATGTTAATTCTAAGAAAATTTCTTTTGCGGGTATCGGTCAACAAGTAATTTTAAATACTGATATTATAATATTGGTAGTATTAATAGGACTTAAATTGGCTTCTACGCTCTCCCTGTATTTATTAGTGGCAATAAATACTAAAATAATTATGAAAGGATTTATAGTTTCTTTTAGAGAGTACTTTATAGTTATAGTTTCTAGATACGGAAGGATCAATTGGAAAAGTTATTGTAAGTATGAATTATATTCTATTTTAGTGGCGGGATTCGCATTTATAAATTTAGCTATTTTGCTACCTTATTTTGTTTCCGCTTTATATGCGCCAAATATTTTAAATGGTTTAGAGAATGGAAAAACTTTAGATGCAACTAAATATATATTGTTCGGACCAACTTTTTCTTTTATATATGCGTTAACATGTTCTGTTGATATATTTAATGAAAGTCAAGGGGTACTAATTAATGCGAAAGGAAGGGGGCAAGAGGTATCAAAATTTCAATTAACAATAGGTACAATTTATTTTTTTAGTGTAATAATGGGAATTTTTATATTTGACATTATTTTGGACGATCCCATCCGCGCGATTTTGTTTATGTACATTTTTAAATTAGTGTCCTTATCTATAATTAGCATCTTCTTGTATAGATACACATGAAAATATATTGCATATAATTCTGAAATAAAAGATACACTTATAAATTTGTTTATTATTTGTGTAACTATTATTGCAACCTTTTTTGTACAAAGTTATGTAATTGATAATTTAATTCCTGTTGAAGTTAACACAGTTTCCACAAATGAAAAAACACCGCATTTGTGAAGACTTGTCACATTATTTTTTATATGTCTTATTACAAGTATTATTTTTCTTATATCAATTAGTATTACTTTTTCATTTGAAATTAGTTCTTCTATAATTTCTAGTATATTTTTAATTAAACCAATAATAGATCGAATCTTTGAAAATAGGAAAAATAAAAGAATTAAAGAAAATAATTTGGAATTTTTTGAACCAGAGAGTTCGGAAATTTTAATAAATTACAATAATAATTATCAAACATCAAGCGATAAAAATGATAAAAAAGTTTATGTAATTAAAGGCTAATGCAATTATGAATAAGAAAATTAATATAAAATTATTATATGAAAGATAATTTAAAATGATAGGTATTTTTTTAGCCATATTTGTGGTTTTTATTTTTTGGGCTTCTGGATCAGCTATTTCATATATGTGTAATTTAACATTGAATAATACATTTATAAATATTGGAATCGGTTTTTTTGCATATTTTGCAATAATATCTTTATGCATTTTCCCACTTCAGGTCATTTCTATAATACCTTTTGTTTATTTTCTTTATATATTATTAATTATAACCTGTGCATATGTAATCGTTACATTAGCCTTAATAAGATTTTGATTGACAATGAAAATTTTTTCATTTGATTCTATTGTATTTATGATTCTATTTGTATCTTTTTATTTCTTAGATCTTTGACTCAATAATATGGAATCTTCAAAAGGACAATTCAATTTTTATAAAAATTCACTTTCTGTTCTTTATTGAATAAAAGATTTGCAGGTTTCTTTATTTGGAGACATTTTAACAGGCGACCTAAAATTTAAAAATATTCAATCTTGATACACTTTTCAGCTGACATTATTGTTGGTGTCTGGACAGTTAAATTTATTTGATCAAAATAAAATAGCTATTTTTGCTAATTTATACACAAATTTTAATTTAATTATTGATGTCTGCTTGTCAGCTTCTTTAGTGTTGTGTGCAACTTGAGCAATGGGGAGAAAAACTAATAAAATACAATTGGTTATATTTACTGCTATAAATGCTCTTTGTTTATGTTGTTTAAAATATGTTTTAGTAAGAGATAATTTCACAATATGAAATGAAGAGTCCTACTTTGTGTATTTAGTTGCATTTATAATATTTATTTTATATGACTATGTGGTTACAGTAGAGAGGGCAAAAAACCAACCATTGCTCATCGGGTTAATTTTGTCCTCTTACATAGCATTCTCTTGGGTGTTATCATATCAAATACTTTTCTTAATATATTCAATATTATTCATATTACAAATATGATTAAGAAATATTTTTGTTAAAGAGTTGTATAAAATTTCATTATTATTTGGTGTTGACTTTATATTCTTCAACATCATTGAAAAATTGTATTTGCTTTCTCTTATTTATGCAGGTGTTATTCTTTTGTTTTCATTGATCTTATATTTAATGAATAAAAATTATAATATAGTTATTAATTTTGAGACAGCATTAAATAACCGGAGAGAGTTTTCAATTCTCGCCATCCCAATAATCATCATTGTTGCATCATTGTTTATTGGTTTAATGCAAAAATCAAATGATTTATTTTTATTATCCAGCCAGGGTGTATTTTTACTATATCCGTTATTTGAATTGTTATTTAACACCAATAAATTACTGTACACAGTAGTATTTTCATATGTTCTTCTCATTGCATCCGTTATTTGAATTTTTTATAGACATAACAAGGTGTTTGGAAGAGTCAAAATGCCTATAGATATTTTGGCAATTAATTTTCTAACTTTTTATAACCCATATGCTGTTAGAACTCTTAAAACATTAGTTTATATTAATTTAGAAATGTCTAATGTAGCTATTTTAATTATTAGCTTATATGTTATAATATTGTGGGTATTAAATAAAATACATAATCAATTTTTTTCTTTCATAAAAATAAAATCAATAAGAAAAAAACAAATAATTTATAATATTGAAGTAAGAAAGTACTAGGAGTTAAAAATGGATATTAAAAAAAGAATCAAAGAACTATGTGAACAAATAGAAATAAATAATAAAAGGTATTATGAGGATGATAATCCATTTTTAGATGACTCTGAATATGATATGTTAGTATCTGAATTAAGGGGTTTAGAAACCAAGTACCCAGAATATAAGAATCCCAATTCGCCTATAAATTATGTTGGTGGGTTTGCTGCGGACAAGTTTTCTAAAGTTAAGCACAAAAACCCAATGCTCAGCTTAGCAAATGCATTTAATATTAATGATTTAAAAAATTTTTATACCCAAATTAGTAAGATAACAAATGATAACTTTTCGTTTTTTGTTGAACCAAAAATAGATGGATTATCAATTTCTCTGATATATAGCAATGGTAAGTTAATAAAAGCTGTGACCAGGGGAGATGGAAATACTGGCGAAGATGTAACTGAAAACATTTTTCAAATTAAGTCTATTCCAAAATTTATTTTAGATAAAAGTGAGTATCTTGAAGTAAGGGGAGAGGTTTATTTATCTAAGAATGATTTTAAAAAAATTAACCATGAAAAATTTTTAAATAGAGAAAAACTTTTTGCAAATCCGAGAAATGCTGCATCAGGAACACTAAGACAATTAGACTCAGAAATTGTTGCCAAAAGAAATCTTAGTTGTTGAATATATTATTATTTTGGTAATCGTAATTTTACTACACATTCAGATTCCTTGGATTATTTAAAAAGCTTGGGTTTTATGGTAAATTCATTGTCATCTAAAGCAAATAATATAAATGATATTTTTCTAAAAATTGAAACTTTTTCCAAGATAAGAAACGAATTAGAATATGAAATTGATGGTGTTGTAATAAAGGTGGACCAATTGAACTTATATGAAAAAATTGGATATACATCAAAGGTACCAAAATGAGCTATAGCATTCAAATTTCCAGCGGAGGTAAAAATAACAAAACTTTTGGATATTGTTCCAACAATAGGTAGAACTGGAAGAGTAACCTATAATGCAGTTTTAGAACCTGTAATTATTGCGGGTACCACAATTAGATCTGCAACTTTACATAATGCAGAATTTATAATTTCTAGGGATATTAGAATAAATTCTGCAGTCAAAATTAAGAAGGCTGGAGATATAATACCAGAAGTTATTGGTTCTATTGTAGATAATGAATTTTTTAAATTACCAATTTTCGAAAAAGAAACACAATGTCCAATATGTAATAGTTGTTTAGAAATATTTGATGGTGAAGTAGATCAATATTGTAACAATGAAAATTGCCAAGGAAAATTAATAAAAAAGCTCGAACATTTTGTAAGTAGAGCAGCAATGAATATAGAAGGCTTAAGTGAAAAAATAATTCTTAAATTATATGATAAAAATTTAATTAGAGAAATTTATGATTTTTACGATTTATATAAACATAGAGACGAAATAATTACATTGGATAAGATGGGGGATAAATTGGTATCCAATCTTCTAAATGCTATTGAAGTATCTAAAAGCAACTCTGCGGAATTACTTTTGTTTGGTTTGGGCATTAGACATATTGGAAAAAAAATGTCAGACACATTATTATCCATATTTAACAATATTGATAATTTATTTAAAGCAAGTTTTGAAGAATTGGTTGAAATTAGCGATATTGGCCCAATGGGTGCAATATCTATTAAGAGCTGATGCTCTGTTAAATCAAATATACAATTATATGAGAAATTAAAAGAACGAGGTTTAAATATTGTGTATTCAAAAATGAAGCAAAAAAATAATAATGTAAATATAGCAAGTAAAAAAATTGTTATAACCGGCTCATTATCAAAACCTCGTAAATATTTTGAGGACCTAATCAAAAGAAATTCAGGAATTATTATGAGCTCTATTACAAGTAAAACAGATTTTTTATTGTGTGGGTTAAATGCTGGAAATAAGTTAAATAAAGCAAAAAATTTAAATGTTAAAGTATTAGAAGAAAATGATTTTCTATCATTAGTGGAGGAAGAAAATGAAAATAATTAATAAGGAAATGATAAAAAAATTATATGGACTTTGCCAAATTTATTATGATGATAATGATATTGAGGGTTTTGAGGAATGAGCTAAGGGAATTATTTTTGAATTAGACAAATTAAGAGAAATTGATACCGAAGGAATTGAACCAATATATTATTGTAATGAAGAACCTAGGGCATTCATCAGAGATGGAAAAAATATTGAACACATTTCACAAAATGACGTTTTAAAAAATGCGCCACAAAAAGAAGGTTATTTTATAACAATAGCAAAGGTGATTAAATAATGATTCTTAAAAATTTAACTCTGAAGCAAATAAATAAAAAAATTGTTGATAGCGATGTTACCGTTGAACAACTAGTTAATGAGTCTATAAAAGTTTCAAAAAAACATAAAGATTCTAATTTTTGTATTACGATGATGGAAAAGGAGGCAATGGATAAAGCTCGGCTATTATCAAAGAATAGCAATCAAGCAAAAGATAATTTTTTGTTTGGTGTGCCATACTATTTAAAAGATTGTATTTGTGTAAAGGATTCTTTAACAACGTGTGGCTCAAAAATGTTGGAAAATTATTATCCTCCCTATAATGCAAAAGTGTATAATACATTAGAGGAAAAGCAAACAATATTACTTGGAAAAGTAGCGATGGATGAACTCGCTATGGGTGGTACTGGTTTAACGTGTTTTACTGGACACGTATTTAACCCCCTTGATAATAGAAGAATAATTGGTGGTAGTAGTTCCGGTTCTGCATATGCCGTTTCTGCTGGAATAGTATCATTTTCTATTGGAACAGATACTGGAGATTCTATTCGGCGACCTGCGGCGTTGTGCGGAGTGTATGGTTTTAAGCCAACATATGGTTCAATATCTCGCTATGGGTGCTTAGGTTATACTTCTAGTTTAGATACAATTGGTTACTTTACAAATTCCATTGAAGATTGTGCCATATTAAGTGAAAGTTTATATGATTTTGATGAAAATGATATGACCTCAATTAATAATAGAAAAAAATACACAAAACTTATAGATGAAAAAAAACATTTTAAAATTGGTTATTTAGATTACTGGTTAAATAAAATTGATAACAATCAAAAGAAGGAGTATTTAAAACTTTTTGAAGATATTAAGTCTCAAGGACATACCATCTCTAAAGTTTTAATTGACAACGATATTTTAGAAAATTTATTGTCACTATATAGAATAATAACATTTTCAGAGGCTACAAGCACACAAGCAAATCTCGACGGAATAAAGTTTGGATATAGAGCAAAAGGTGATTCTTACGAGGAAATTGTTAAAAAAACAAGACAAGAAGCACTAAGCACAACAGTTAAACGAAGATATGTTTTGGGAGAGTATATGCTACATAAAGAAAATCAAAAGGATTATTTGGTTAAGGCACAAAAAATTAGAAGAAAATTAATAAATCAAATTAATGATTTGTATAAGAAAGTTGATATATTAATTATTCCAGCAAATACTGATGTGCCACCATTAATAAACAACTTAATTAATAATATCGATACTGGGAGTAGCAATAAAATTGATGATCTTTTATTATTAGCAAATTTTACAGGAATGCCGAGTTTAACAATTCCATTTATCAGGAAAAATGGATTACCAATATGCTTAAATATTAATGCAAAGTATAAAAAAGATGAGAATGTATTTCAATTTGGAAAAATAATTGATAATATAATAAAACAAAAATATTCTGAGGTTGATTATGAGTAATTTTGAAGTTATAATTGGAATTGAAAACCACATTGAGTTAAAGTCAAAGACAAAAGCATTTTCACCAGCTGTGGTTAGTTTTGGTGAACAACCAAACACCTGTGTAAATGAACGAGACCTGGGACTGCCGGGTATTTTGCCATCACCAAATAAAGAATGTGTGGCATTTTCTATTTTAGCGTGTAACGCACTTAATATGAAAATTGATCCATTATTAAGATTTGATAGAAAAAATTACTACTATAGTGATTTACCAAAAGGGTACCAAATAACCCAACAATTCTTTCCATTGGGTAGTGAAGGTTATCTCGAAATTAATATAAATGATCAAAACAAAAAAATAGAAATTGAGCGATTGCATATGGAAGAAGACACCGCTAAACAAATTCACGATCAAATAACTAAAATAGATTATAATCGATCAGGAATCGCTCTTATAGAAGTTGTATCAAAACCACAAATTAGGTCTGCAAATGAGGCTGTGGCATATGTGTCAAGATTAAGGGAGATACTTCTTTTTTTAGATATAAGTGATTTGAAAATGAATGAGGGGTCTCTTAGATGTGATATAAATATATCTCTTAGACCAATCGGTTTTAAGGGGTTTGGAACAAAAGTTGAAATTAAAAATTTAAACTCACTAAGCAACATAAAAAAAGCTATTGAATTTGAAATTAATAGGCAAAAAAAATTACTTTTAATGAATAAAAAAATTTTACAAGAAACAAAGAGATTTAATGAAACAACACAAGAAACACAAACAATTAGGGTAAAGGCGGATGCCGATGATTATAAATATTTTCCAGAACCAAATATTGTACCAATTAAATTAGATAAAAAATGAATTGATAAAATAGTAAATAATTCACCTGAAACATATGACAAAAAGAAAGAGATATATAGTAAAAATTATAAATTAGGAAATGATGATATTAATTATATTTTACATGATATATCTCTAGTAAAGTTTTATGAAAAATGTATTATGTTAGGTGCGGACCCATTAAGATCTGCAAATTTAATAATTAATGATATCAAGGATTTACTAAATAAGGCAACCATAGATATTGATAAATCAAATTTAAATCCCGAGGATATTGTATATGTTCAAAAATTGTTAATTTCTGGTAAAATATCCTCTAAACACCTAAAATTAATTCTGCAAAATAAATTTGAAACAAACAAAAATATTGATGAAATAATTAATGAAAATAATTATGTTATAATTTCTTCTAAGTTTGAAATAGAATCACTATTAAAACCTATATTGAGTGAACAAAAAGACTTTATTAAGAAAGAATACGTTAGCCGTCCACAACGAGTTGAAAAACAAATAATGGGTATGTTAATGAAGGTTTCAGGTGGAAATGTAAATCCTGAGGTTGCAATGGTTATTATAACTAAGAAAATACAACAAATTATGTAATATGTGCTACTTGTAATAAAAAATATAATAAAATAACAAAAAAAATGACATTAAATATGATAATTTACAAATAAATATAATGTGTTGTGGTAGAATAATTTATAGCACATTATAAATGGCTCTTTAGCTCAGTTGGTAGAGCAACCGGCTGTTAACCGGTTTGTCGCAGGTTCGAGTCCTGCAAGAGCCGCCATTTATTATGGCCTGTTGGTGAAGCGGTGAACACACACGGTTTTCATCCGTGCATACACGGGTTCGATTCCCGTACAGGCTACCATTATAATGGAGCGTTAGCTCAGTTGGGAGAGCTCCTGCCTTACAAGCAGGCGGTCGACGGTTCGAGCCCGCCACGCTCCACCATTATAATGCTGATGTGGCTCAATTGGCAGAGCAACTGACTTGTAATCAGTAGGTTGTAGGTTCAAGTCCTATCATCAGCACCATCCAATAAAATAATTACCTATTTATGTAGGTAATTTCTAGTTGTCTCGTTAGCTCAGCCGGTAGAGCAACTGGCTTTTAACCAGTGGGTCATAAGTTCGAATCTTATACGGGACACCATCTCCGGGATTGGCGGAATTGGCAGACGCGCTAGACTTAGAATCTAGTGGGGTAACTCGTGGGGGTTCAAGTCCCTTATCCCGGACCATTTTTAAATTATCCACCATATTAATGGTGTTTTTTTATGCTTATTTGTTATACTAATAATATATAAAATAGCGAGGTATCTTATGGAAAAATTAAAGTTAAATAAAAAGATATTAGTATTTTGCGATCTTGATGGAACCGCATTAAATAATGCACATGAGTTTGACAAAGAAACTATATATATGGTTAAAAGGTTATATGAAAAAGGTCATTATTTTATACCAGTGACCGCAAGATTAACAGATGATGCAATTAGGCAGGCTCAAACTCTAGGATTATCAAAATATAATGGAATTGTAGCTGCAAATAATGGTGCCCAAATTTATGATTTTAAAAATAATAAATTTATTAAAAATGAAACTCTTTCTGATAATTTTATTAATGAGATATTTAAGAAAACATTTGGATTAACCGGCAAATATAAGGTTAACTATTATTCTGATAAAACAACTTACGTTTATTGTGAAGGGAAGGATACAAAATTATGAACTGACATTATGAAGTCGGAACTCAAGGTAATAAATAATTATAATGATATAACTGAGAGAATAAACAGAATAGCTGTTATTTTAAAGAAAAACGCGTCAGTTAGTGATTTAGAGGAATTTGAGAAAGATTTTGATATTTTTATTAAAGAATGTGATGTAACATCATATTCAAAAAGGGTCCACGAATTCTGTCCTAGAGATTGTAATAAAGGAACCGTCCCTATAACTGTGTTAGAACATTTGGGGATAAATAGAAAAGACACAACAATATTTGCTTTTGGCGATAATTATAACGATATACCAATGCTATCAATGGCAGATTACGGAGTGGTAATGGATAATGCCACACCAGAGATAAAGGGTTATGGAGATTTTATAACTGAAAATAATAACGAATTAGGGGTTGCGAATTTTATTAAAAAAAGAATACTTATGATATAATAATATTACACAGAAAAGGAGAAAATTGCTATGGCAAAAATTTTAGAAACAAAAGAGGAGTTTAATGAGCTTATTAGTAACAATAAGAAAGTTTTGGTTGACTTTTACGCTGATTGGTGTCCACCTTGTAAAATGCTTAGTCCAATAATTGAATCACTATCAAATAGTGTTAAGGATTGTGAAATAGTAAAGTTAAACACAGATAATAATCCAGAAATTAAAGAGGAGTACAATGTTCAATCTATACCAACATTAATCTTATTTGAAGATGGAAAACCAGTTAAAGAAAATGTTGGATTTATGCAAGAAGGAGATATTATTTCTTTTATTGGTAATAAATAATGATTAAATACCTTATTTTTGACTTAGACGGGACGATCGCAACTAAATTTAACCGTATTCATAAAAAAGTGATTAGTGCGATAATTAGGGCGAGAAAAAAAGGATTCAAAATAGCGATAGCGACAGGTAGACATATAAACTCTGTCTTAAAAATAGCGGAATTAATTAAATGTGATATTTATAGTGAGTATATTATATGCCTTAATGGTGGTTCTATTTGAAAATATAATGATAGTGGTATAGAAAAAATTTACCAAGAAACAATTCACCTTGAAATGGCAAAAAATTTATTTGATTTAGCAAAAAGCCTTAATATCTCAATTTCTGGATATTCAACAAACGGTTATATCTATACAAATAATATAAAAGGTGTTAAGCAAAAATTTTTGTCAAAAAGGACAAAAATGGAAACTAAAATAGTTGATAAAAACTTTAATTTTGAAATTTTTAAATTTATAGCTTGAGGTACAAATAAAAAAATTGATTTATTAATAAACGAATGTAAGAAGATGCAACTTGAAATTTATAAATTTAGCTATGTTCCAGGCACTAAGAATATTGAAATATGCCCACAAAATGTCAATAAGGTTTCCGCGATAAAAAAAATCTGTCAAATAGAGAATTTAAATAATTATGAAGTTGCCTACTTTGGTGACGGTGACAACGATATAAAAGCATTAGAATGAGTGGGTCATAGCGTTTCAATGTTAAATGGTTCAAAAGAAGCAAAAAAAACCGCATCTTTTATAACTAGAAAATCTAATAAAAAGGGTGGAGTTGGTTTTTATATTGAAGAGAATTTATTGAGGGAATAAGCCATGTTTAAAGAAAAAAATAAATTTTATTACCAACCATTATGGTATTTAAAATTTTTTTTAACCATTATATTCTTTATTTCATTATGTCTTGGCTTTTACTTTTGCTGCTTTAAGGATGATTGATATCTTAATGAAATTTCATTTACTTTTTCAGCTAACGCTTCAACACCCGAAGTTATTAGATATCCATACACAGCATTCTGGAACGCTGAGGCCTTATTAAGTTTTTATTCAGTTCAAGTTGCTTTAATAACATTTGTATTCTTATTATCAGCAACTATTTTTCATAAATTTGAAGAAAAGGTATATATATTATCAACAAGGTTTAAGAACATATTAGTTTGTTGGAATATGATAATGATAATGATATTTTGATATGGAGCATTTAACTTGTGTACTATCAAGGGTGGGTTATCTGAATATTGTACATCTCAATTAGTATTATCATTGGTAACTCATTTTTTCTGTCCTGTTGTTTTTATTTTTTATGTTTATCTTAATGGTTGCAAAAGCAATATAAACATAAAGCAATGTGCTTATATTGATTTAACCCTAACACTCTTATATCCCATTGTTTACTTTTTTTATATTATTCTTAGAGCAAAATTGATTATGAAGAATGATACATTTGCTGCCTACAATAAAGTTTGAGTTCCTAGCTATTGATATGACTTTATGAATTTTGATAATCCCATGTTAAATGTTCCTAAACCATTATATTATATTTTATTTTTAATCTTCTTTATAATATTGTATTCTATTATTTGATTCGGATTAACATATATTTCCAACAAAATAAATAGCTATAAAGTAAGAAAAGGTTGAGTTGTTGGCGATGATCCTTATAGCTTATTTTCTATTGAGGCTCAAGAGGTTATTAGTAAACTAACAAATGAATTACAACAATTAAAAGAGCAATTTAAAAATATATAATTTATATATAGGGAGGTCAAAAAATATGGAGAATAATAAATTAAATATGGATGATATATTAAAAGAACTTGATGAATCAAAAAATGACATTATAGCTTTAGAAGATAAAATAAAAAAATATGAGAAGGACTTGTATGATTTTAAAAATTTTGACCTGGATAAAAAGGGTAAAAAACATGCAAAAAAAATTATAGGAAATGAGGCTAAATTTAGAGAAAAACAGAAAAAGATGATAGAAAAATATAATAAACAATTGATTCAAGTAACACAGAATAGTGCTAAAATGAGAAAAAAAATAATTGACAAAATTTATAATGATAAAGGTGATAATATTATGAAATTTGTGAAACTTCAAAATAAATTAAAAAGATTGTCATTAGATTATGATTATAAAGAAAATGAGTTAAAAAGGAATATTTCATCATTGATAGAGCTTAATGGCTCACTTTAATTTTCTACTATTTTATAGTTTTTCACAAAAAAATGTATTATTGACAATAAAAAAAACTATAATTAATATATGGTTATAATTGCAAAGATAAAAAATAAATATGTTATCAGTCTACATGAAGAAATAAAATACATTCTTAAGAAAAAAGAATTAATTTATTTTGATTGTCATTTTTATTTTAAAAAACTCATCTTTAATTAAAAAAAATTACCACATTATATTATTTGGAAAAGGAGATTAAAATGGAAAATATTCTAGAAATTAAAAACCTAACCAAAGATTTTGATGGGAAAGTTGTACTAAAGGGGGTTAGCTTTAATGTCCATAAAGGAGAGTTTCTTACTATTTTAGGTCCTTCGGGCTGCGGGAAATCAACAATTCTAAACATAATCAATGGTATGGAAAAACAAAACAGTGGTGAGTTATTATTTAACGGAATGAATCTAACACCTTTACCTAGTAATAAGAGAGAAGTTAATACAATATTTCAAAATTATGCACTATTTAAACATTATAATGTGTATGATAATATAGCGTATGGATTGCGAATAAAAAAAACTAAAGAATCAATGATTGAAAAGGAAGTTAAAAGTATTCTTGAAAAATTCTCGCTATCTGGATATGAAAATACAAGAATTAATGAATTATCAGGAGGTCAAAAGCAACGGGTAGCCATTGCGAGGGCTCTTATACTTAAACCAAAAATATTATTATTGGATGAACCAATGTCTGCATTAGATGTTAAGTTAAGAAAAAAAATGCAAGAAGACTTAAAAATATTGCAGGAAGAAGCAGGCATTTCTTTTATATTGGTAACGCACGACCAAGAAGAAGCACTAACACTTAGTGATAGAATAATTGTTTTTAACAACGGTGATATTCAACAAATAGGTACACCAGAAGAAATATATAACGAACCTGAAACAAGATGAGTGGCAAACTTTATAGGTTCATCAAATATTATTGGTGATTGTGTTTTTATTGATGATGGTTTACTACTGTTAGATAATAAAAAAATAAAATGTATAGATAAAGGTTTTGGAAAAAAAGAAAGCAATATTGATATATTAATTAGACCCGAAGACATTAAAATAACAAGTCCTGGAAAAGGAATATTTGATGGAGTTATAACCAATATTAAGTTTAAGGGTGTTCACTATGAGATCAATGTCGAATGTAAAAAGAGAGTTTATAAAATTCACACAACTAGTTACTTTGAAGAAAATACTCTTGTTGGTATAAATTGGGATATAGATGATATTCATGTTATGTGAAAGGAAATAGATGAGTAATGTATAAAAATACATCTGATACAAATATAAAAGATGAAAAAAAAACCAAAATAAGATTGAAGAAGGATAAATTTTATTCTATTTTATCAAAATCACAACTATATATTTTGCCATTTTTTATTGTTGCAATATTTTTGATTATTGTTCCATTATTTTTTGTTTTTATTTCATCATTTACTCAAAAGGATAAATCATCGTCAAATGCTTATTTTATTATAACTTTTGAAAAATATATTCAATTATTTCAATCAAAGTCTGTGTGAAGGGTTCTCGGTATTTCTTTAATGTATGGATTTTTTTCCTCTATTCTTTGTATTATAATTGGTTATCCAATAGCCTATATATTAGCTGGAATAAATAAAAAAATATATACAAAAAATTTGTGAATAATTATCACACTTCCAACATGAATATGTGTCATTTTAAAAACAATCGGTTTGCAATCTATGTTTAATCTATTGATGCCCTCTGCGCTAGGCACTTCTTTTGCAATTATTTTCGGGATGGTATATTTGTTTTTGCCGTTTACAATTATACCAATTACTAATAGTTTAATTAATCAAAATCCAATTTATTATAAGGCTGCATTGGATTTAAAAGCAAGTAAGGTTAGAGCTTTTATTGATATAAAGTTAAGATATTCCACATCTGGTATATTAACAGCTTTTAATATAGTTTTTATACAAGCTATTACAACACTTTTAATAGTTAAGTATTTAGGGGCAAATTCTATAACAATGATTTCATCATTAATTGAAACTTACTTTTTGAAAGGTGGAGATTTAGGCTATTCTGCAGTACTTTCTGTAGCACTTGTTGTTATAGTTTTACTTGTTTTATTTATTTCAAGAGTTATTGCAAATACTTTTAGTAGGGAAAGGACTAAATAAATGAGAAAATTAATTAAAATATCATATTTTGCAATAATATTATTTTTTATGTATTGCCCAATATTTATAATGATGATTTTTTCATTTAATAAAGGTACAACAATTACAGTATTTAGGGGATGAAGTTTTAAGTGATATGAGGTAATGACACAATATACCGCTTTTACATCATCTATAATAGTTTCTCTTTTTGTTGGTGCCTTTTCAACAATAATATCACTGCTTATAGGTATCCCAGCATGTTGTGGACTTCTTAATATGTCCAAAAGAAAACAAAAAAAATGAAATATTATAATAAACATGCCATTAATTAATGCAGACATTATTACAGCTGTTAGTCTCCTTGTTTGTTTTACAATGATGGGTCTTAATTTAGGTATTTTAACTCTGATAGCGGCCCATGTATCATTTAATGTTCCGTTTGTTATAATTACAATCCTTCCATTTATGAGTAAGATAAATAAAGAATATTACAACGCTAGTGCTGACCTTGGTGCGGGACCAATTAAAACATTTTTCAAAATAATTATTCCAAATCTCTACCCATCTATCATTGGTGCAGCAGTTTTGTCATTTTCAATGAGTTTTGATGATTTCATAATTTCATATTTTACATCAGGTTCTGTAACTAATGTGTCTACATTTATTTATTCTGCACAAAGAATACAGCCATATATAAATGCCTTCGGTACACTACTTGTTTGCGTAATTGCTGTAAGTGTTATTATTTATAATATTTATATTTTAATCAATAAGAAAATTAAATTGGATAACGAAAATATAATTGTAGGAACTTTTGCCACTAATAGGGAAAAGAAAATATACAAAAAATTAGCAGATCTTTACAACACATTAAACAACAAGATTATTACAAGGAATAGCATCAACCCAATTAGATATATAAAATATAAATATTACTACTATTTATATAAATTTTATTCATCTAAAAATGTTGAAATTAAAATTTTTAGATTAATAGCTAAGCGAGAAAAAATACTTGAAGACATTAAATGAGAAAAAAGAACATATTTCCGTTATGAAAGGTATACAAAAGTATTAACTAATCTTTTAGAAAACAATGTTAGTGAAAATGATAAAACTAAATATAAGAAACATAATTCCCTAATTAATAAAGCTAAGGCCCGAATTAATAAATTGGAATCTGACATAGAATGGATAGAAAAAAGAAATGATTCAGTTAATGAAAGAATTGCCGAATTAAACGATGAAATTAATAATATAAAAGAAGACCTACAAGATAATAGAATAAAAAAAACTAAGGCAAATAGATTAATTAAACAATACACAAAGGAATTGGTATATCTTCAAGAAGGACCAAATATTTATAAATTAAAAATGAATATAGACAGACAAAAAGAGATAGTGGAAAAAGACCGTCTAAACGTTGAGAGAGCATATTGAAAATTAAGGAACTCAAGAAATGAGTTAGTTATTAAGGCTAATATTTCTAAAAGAATTGATAATAAATTGTTAAAAATTGAACTCACTAAGCGATCAGAATTATATGAAATTTTGTTATTAAAGAAAACAAAATTTATCGAAGATTTTAAAGAGCGTGTTAGATATAAAATTTTAATATTAGAGAAAAAAATAGATCTATTTAATGATAAAATTGCATCAAAAAGAAATAAACTTCTAGGCATTAAATACAATGAGTTGGGACAAATAAATGAGGATTTTGTTTATCAAAAAGGTAAAGGGTTAAAATACAAAAACACTTTGACAGGGTTATTTTTAACATTGATACTTGTTTGTTCTACCTGCTTATTTACATATTTATATATTAGACAAGGAAGTTATGATCTTATAATGGCAAACTGAGGAAGTTATATAAACCAACAAGTGATAAAAAATTTTGAAAAAAAATATGATGTTAAAATAGGTTATCAAGAATATGACTCTAATGAAACATTATATGGAAAACAACAATATTATAATTATGACATAATGGTTCCAAGTGATTATATGGTGCAAAAATTAGCAATTGAAAATAGAATAAAAAAAATAGATTGATCTCGTTTAACAAATGCAAAATATTCATCAAAACTAAAACCCCTAAATACCGGAGAAGACCCATCAAAATTTTTTGATCCCAAAATTGGTCAAGATGTCTTTGATGATACAATTTATAATTTAAATATAAAAAGCGTGTTTAATGGTGTGAATAATAATAAGGAAGATATAAGTGATTATTGTTTACCATACTTATGAGGAAATGTTGAGATATTATTTAATATTGCAAATAAAAATGTTAGAGAATTTATTTCTTCAGAGAATATTAAATTTAATGCTAAAAAATCTAACATGATTGATTCAGATACTCTAGGATGAGAATCACTATGAGATGCTGCAGATAAAGGTTTAAGGGTTAATCTGAATTTTGATTCAAAAAATTTATTTATGTATTCATTAGAGAAAAATTATGGTGTATCTAGTCCAAAAATTGATAATAATGAAAAAAATAATATAACAATCGATGATATGATACATAACACTTATAATGATTTGTCCCATCTAATTATTGATCATAAATCAAATGTTAAATTACTTGATGATCAATTAATTGACAATGCTGTCGGTAATCAATTTGACATTGCGGTTATGTATAATGGTGATATTTCATATGCATATTCTGATGGAGAACATAAATTTGCCTTTGGAATACCTGGTAAAAAAGCACTAATTTTTAAAGATAAATTACAAAATACCAATGTGTGAACAGACAATATAGTAATTGGTAAAAATAATAAAAACATTGACCTAACTTATAAATTATTAAATTTTATGTATCAACAAGACTCACAAAAACTTAATACAGATGAACTTTCTATAACTTCGCCTCTAAAAAATTTCAATGATAATTATTCAAAAAATATGAGTGTTCAGCAACAAAATGTCTATAGATTTTATGATCTGCTTCAAAAAAATGGTGACTCTAATAATGACCCAAATAAACATATTCCTCAATCATTTCAATATAATAAAGATACAGACCAAAAGCTTGAGGAGTCATATACTAAATTAATTTCACAATTTCAATAATTATTTAAATATTTATAAGTATTTTAATGCCACAACAATTGCTGTGGCTTTTATATTATTATTTTTAGAAATAAATAATTATATTTGTATTTTTTATCCTTTTTTAGTAAAATGTTATAAATATTTAGTATAATAATAAGACATTGGTACCATAGCCAAGAGGCTAAGGCGTGGGACTGCAACTCCCTGATCGTCGGTTCGACTCCGACTGGTACCTCCAATATCAAATTAAAAGCAGGGAAAATCCCTGTTTTTTAAATAATAACATTTGATAAATGTTAGTAAAAATATAAAAAAAACCATTTTTTTTATATTCAAAAAATATTTTTGGTATAATTAATAGTGAACCTTTAGTTTAACAACAAATGCGCCCTTAGATCAATTGGATAGATCGTTTGACTACGGATCAAAAGGTTAGGGGTTCGAGTCCCTTAGGGCGCGCCATATATATGCAAATTATAAATTTCGGGAAGTGGCTCAGCTTGGTAGAGCATTCGGTTTGGGACCGAAGGGTCGCAGGTTCGAATCCTGTCTTCCCGACCATTATTTTTATTGGGCCCTTAGCTCAGCTGGGAGAGCACCTGCCTTGCACGCAGGGGGTCGACGGTTCGATCCCGTTAGGGTCCACCATTTATGGCGGAATAGCTCAGTTGGTTAGAGCGCTCGGCTCATACCCGGGAGGTCAAGAGTTCAAGTCTCTTTTCCGCTACCATTACATTTTTATTTTGGACCTTTAGCTCAGTTGGTTAGAGCATCCGGCTCATAACCGGACGGTCATTGGTTCGAGTCCAATAAGGTCCACCATAGTTGACCCTATTATTCTATGGAGCCAAAATTAAAACATAATAATATTTGGAAGATTACCCAAGTCTGGCTGAAGGGGTCGGTCTTGAAAACCGAGAGTCGGGGAAACCCGAGCGGGGGTTCGAATCCCTCATCTTCCGCCATTATTATCGCGGGGTAGAGCAGTTCGGTAGCTCGTCGGGCTCATAACCCGAAGGTCATAGGTTCAAATCCTATCCCCGCAACCACGGCCCCATAGCGAAGTTGGTTATCGCGCCTCCCTGTCACGGAGGAGATCACGGGTTCGAGTCCCGTTGGGGTCGCCATTCTGGTTCTGTAGCTCAGTTGGTAGAGCAGTTGATTGAAGCTCAACGTGTCGGCGGTTCAATTCCGTTCAGAACCACCATCGTTATGGTTTGTATAGAAAACAATGGTGCAAATCCATTGCAAACCACAGTATGTTTGGAAACAAATATAATAGTCGGAGCATAGCTCAGCTGGTTAGAGCGCACCCCTGATAAGGGTGAGGTCGGTGGTTCAAATCCACTTGTTCCGACCATTTTAGAACTAACCCCATTTATTTATGGGGTCTTTTAATTTATAATAAAAGTAGAAGGAATAACATGGAATTTTCACATAAAAAAATTGAGAAAAAATGACAAAAATTTTGAGAAGAAAAAAAAATATTTAAGACAAAAAATGATTCACAAAAAAAACAATATATTCTTGATATGTTTCCTTATCCTAGTGGTTCTGGATTACATGTTGGACATCCAAAGGGTTACACTGCCAGTGATGTACTTTCAAGATTTAGGAGAATGCAAGGGTATGATGTCTTGCACCCAATTGGATGGGATGCCTTTGGACTACCAGCGGAACAATATGCGCTAAAAACAAATAATGACCCCACAGAGTTTACAAATAAAAATATTGATGTATTTAAAAAACAAATTAAATCATTGGGATTTTCATATGATTGGGATAAAGAATTAAGTACTGCGCATCCAAATTTTTACAAAATAACCCAATGAATATTTCAACAAATTTACAAAAAAGGACTCGCATCAATTGAGATGGTAAATGTTAATTGATGTCCTAACTTGGGAACGGTTTTATCAAATGAAGAAGTGGAAGTAAACAGTGACGGACTAATGGTTTCGAGAGATTTTGGTGGTCACCCTGTGGAAAAGAAACCGTTAAGACAATGAGTATTAAAAATTACAAATTATGCTGATAAATTACTTTCTGGAATAGAATCTTTAGATTGAAAGAATTCCTTAAAAGATTTACAAAAAAATTGAATTGGTAAAAGTAATGGTATGGTTATTAAATTTAAAGTTGACAAATTAGAAGCCTTTATTGATGTATATACAACTAGACCTGATACAATTTTTGGTGCAACTTATTTAGTTTTAGCGCCAGAACATATTGCTGTTAATATGGTTACAGTAAAAGAAAAACGCAATGAAGTTGATAAGTATGTGGAAATTTCAAAGAAGAAAACAGACATAGACCGCCAAGATGACTCAAAAGAGAAAACTGGGGTTTGAACCGGAGCGTATGCAATTAACCCCTTAAATAATGAGAAGATCAAAATATTTGTGGCCGATTATGTTCTTGCCGATTATGCTTTAGGTGCAATTATGGCTGTTCCAGCTCACGACCCAAGGGACTGGGAATTTGCCACAAAGTATGGCCTTGAAAAAAAATTTGTTTTAGATACTAAAAATAAATCTAAACCATTTGTAGGTGATTCAAGATATATTAATTCTAATTTTTTAAACAATCTTAATAAGGAAGGTGCAATTAAGAAGATTTCAGAACATCTTGTAAATAATAAAATAGGATATGCCAAAATTAATTATAAAATAAGAGATTGAGTTTTTTCTAGACAAAGATATTATGGTGAACCATTTCCGTTATATTTTTCGGAAGATGGAAAAGATGTATTTTTGTTGGATGAAAATGAACTCCCTCTATTGTTACCAAAATTAAAAAATATTAAGCCATCAGGCAACGGCGAATCACCACTAGCAAACTCTAGTAAGTGAGTGAATTTTGAAAAAAATGGTAAAAAATATAAACGAGACACAAATACAATGCCACAATGGGCTGGTTCTTGTTGGTATTATTTAGCCTATATTTTAGCAGAGTCACCAAATAATTTTGTAGATATAAAATCAAAAAAAGCTAAAGAACTTTTTAAAAAATGACTACCTGTTGATGTCTATATAGGTGGTCAAGAACATGCTGTTGGTCATTTAATTTATTCTAGATTTTGACATAAGGTATTATATGATATAGGAATTGTCCCAAATGAAGAACCGTATATTAAATTAATTAATCAGGGTATGATTCAAGACGAAAAAGGTCAAAAAATGTCAAAATCAAAGGGCAATGTTATAAACCCCGATGATATTATTCAAAGCCACGGAGCTGACAGTTTAAGATTATATATTATGTTTATGGTGCCAATTGAGTCATCAGCTCAATGAAATTATAAAACTTTAGATAGTAGTAGAAATTGATTGGATAGAGTTTATAGAATGTTTAGAACAATTGGGGTAACAGAAGATAATGATGGAATATATGATTTTGCTTATAACCAAACTGTGAAGAATGTAACCAACATGCTTGAATCATGTCATTTTAATACTCCAATATCTCAATTAATGCAATTTGTAAATGAAATATATAAAATTAAAAAACCATTGTTTAAACAGTATGCATTAAATTTTATTAAGATGCTTTCTATTTATGCACCCCATTTAGGTGAAGAACTTTGAGAGATGTATAGTAATAATAATGAAAGTGTTTATATTCAAGAATGGCCCGCTTATGATGAAAAAAAACTTATTGTAAATACAACAACAGTAGCAATTCAAATTAATGGAAAACTAAGGGCAACAATAGAAACTGATAAGGGAATTAACGATAAATTATTAACTGAACTATCTACCAATTTATTAAAACAAAAAAATTATTTACACTATGATAAAATAAAAAAGGTTATAATAATAAAGGATAAAATTATTAATTTTGTAGTCTAGAGGTAGTGTAAAGTGAAAAAAAATGCTATATTTCCAGGAAGTTTCGATCCATTTCACTCTGGGCATAGGGAGGTTTTAAGACAATCTCACAAATTATTTGACAAGATATATTTAATAATTACCTTTAATCCCAATAAGAAATTTTCCGAGAGTTATCTTCAAAGATTTGAACATATTAAACACGCAACAAAGGAGTTTAAAAATGTTGAATTAGTAATCAATGAAAACAAATTAACCGCTAACGTTGCTAAGGAATTAGGGTGTAATTTTTTAATAAGAGGGCTGAGAGATTCTAAGGACCTTGATTATGAAATTAAGATGGCAGATGCTAATACATATATTAATGACAAATTAATAACAATTTTTTTTATAACTAATAAAGAAAATAGAAAAATATCATCATCACTAATAAAAGAAATATCTAATATTAAAAAGAAAATAGAGAAATAATGAGAATACGAAGAAACACTGAGTTTTCAATAAAGTTAGCAATTATTATTGTCTTAATTGGTTTTTTAATTTACGACCTCTTTTTACAGTTGGGGCCACATTATCAATATTTAAGAGGTTTACCATACGACCAAAGAATGGATATTTATTTTGCATATTTTACAACACAATCTAATTATATTACTGTCTTTTACCTAATGTTTTCGCTAATTTATAGTAGAATAAATAGAAAAAGAACCCCATTTACTCTCGATCTAGCTGTAACAACATATATATGTATTACTATGGTTGTTTTTTGAACAACCCTACTTCCATCATCCAAGGTAAGTGGAGGGTTATTCCAAGGTTGGACTATAAGTACATGAATTGTAACAATGGTACTCCACTTGTTCATCCCACTGGTTATGATTGTGACCTTTGTATCATCTGCGGGAGACAACTATCATTCTATAACAAAACATAATAAATTTAGCTTGTTTGCCATAGCTACATATCCAGCCTTATATCTTGTTTTTCAACTCGTTCGTGGAGCAATTAGGATAAAAATTTATGGTCCCGCATATATAGAACAAAATTTTTGATACGTAAAAGATCCTCATTCTAATAAGTTGATACCTCAATCAAATTGATATCACCTAAATAGTAAGGGAGAAATAGAATCAATAGGGGGTGCCACAATGGCACAACTATACTCATATACTATATATGCAAGTTATTTTTTTCTAAATATTTATAAGTTTGATTATTTTATAAAAGTAAAAGAGTTTGATGATAAGTATCATGAGTACATATGAAAAGGCAAATATTATAACGGAACAAATACTCCTACTCATGAACCGTATAAATTTGAGTTTAATAAATTTAGTGATTCTTCAATTATTATCTATTTTATTTTTTCTTGTTTGTTCATATCTTTTTGTGTATTTGCAATTCAGTATTTATTAATATTTAATAATAACATGAAATATTTTAAATTTTTTTCACCAAGTGGGCGTGAGTATTCTAAAAAAGAAATAGCCATTATTAAATGAAAAAGACAAGAGTCAATTGTTTATTCAAGAATATATTTTGTTTGAATTGCCAAAAGTTTTAAATATTTTAAAACAAATGTATTGTTAAAGAGAAGGTATAAAAAACTGGACCGGCAACAACTAAAAAATTTAATTTCTGATAGAATAAAAGCTCTTAAAAAACTTATAAAATTTCGTAAGATAGAATACAAAAAATTAAAAACAGTTATTAAAGAAGAAAAGAAATTTATAAAACAAACACTTCCAGAGGTTAAGTATCTTGATAGACAAGAATTTAAAGACAATGTATACGAATCATGAAGATTTCAAAAAATGAGACTTTTTTCTATTATTATCACAATAACCAATGAAGATATTATCACATATGAAAAAATATCTGAAATTGAGAATAAATATAAATTAAAATATTCTAAGAAATTATAGTTAATTAAATATATTTTTTTTAGTTTGTTAATGATATAGCATATGGAAAACGGAGCACACTCTATTTGTGTTAATGAAGCTCTTCACCCATTAATATTATATTGTACCTTATATACCTGTTGTAATACATCAATATATTATTAAATCATAATCCCATAATTCTTACATCATTATATCGTAAATTTAAACCTTAATATCAATGGTATATTCTTAATGAGAATTATATTTATTATTATGCGTTGTGCCTTTCTTTATTAATGTATAAAAATTCTAAATAATATCATTACCGTAATAATTGTATTTTATTCCTTATGATATAGAAATGTTTGCTTTTAAACATTATTTTTGATACTAAAAGCTGTATATTGAATTTAATGTTCTGAGTAAATTATAATTTTACTTAAATAATTTTAATGCTGTCATTTAAATTATCAAAAACCAATTTCTTATTATTTTAGAACTTATTTTGTGATTAGTAATTTCTTTAGTAGATTTATCAAACATTTTGATAAGTGTTTTAATTTATGGTTATAAATAATATAAAAAGTATTTCTATAGATACAGTTAGTAGTTTAATGATATCATGTAGTTTTTGTTTATGAGAACTGGATGAACAAACATCAATCTTTATTATTGGATTTATATGGTCTCTTAAAGATTTTTTTTTTTTTTTAAAAAAAAAAAAAAATAATTGTGAATATACTTGAATAAATATACTTTGTCAAGTATACAAAATGTTTTTTTATAAATAAAATGTCATTTCTTCTTAGAAATGACATTTTATTTTGGAAAGGTAAATATCTGCTGGGGCATGTCCATTACTTTTGATAGTTATTCTTTCAAAGTTATAATAATGTATATATTCATCAACAATCCTACAAACATCTGAAAATGTTTTTTGATATAAAACATGTTTATACTCAGTTTTTGATTGAGAAAAAAATGTTTCTGCTGCAGCAGTGTCAATAGAGTTGCCTGGTCTTGATAATGAAATAAATAAGTTTTTTCTTTTAGAAAATCGTCTAATTCAAATTGAAGTATATTGATAACCATTATCACTATGAATTATTTCTGGTTTACTTTTATCGTGATATTGTTGAGCCGCCTTTCATGTATTTATATAAAGTTTGCTATCATTTCTTTCAGATACTTTGTATCCAACAATAAATCCAGCTTTTACATCCTTTGAAATACTCAAGTATGCAAATTTATTACTATATTTTATATGGTGACATCAGTTACTCACAATCCATTTTTTTTGATAAAGATATCGTGTCTATTAACAATATTAGCATAACCACTATCACATTTTTTAATCTCAATTGGTTTTTTAAATCTTTTTTTGACTCTTATCTTTGATTTAGTCCTAAAATTCTCATATATCATGCTATTTTAGACTGACTAATTTGCATTGTTCTATTTAAAATGAATTTTATTCGTAGAGAATCATACAAAACATTGTGATAATTAAAAATAATTTGTATTTTTTTAGCCAAGCTTAAATAAATATCTATTTGATACTTTCTTTTTTCATTTTTGATCCAGCAATAATAAGAAGCTCTTCTTATTTTTACAATTTTGCACAATTCATAAATTTTATGTATATTTTTATAGTTTTCAATAAATGCATATATATTGAAAACTATTTTTTTTGGTGTAAGTTTCTCATTATCTCATCAAACTTTTTTAATATCTCAAGCTCAACTCTTTCTTTTTAAGTTATTTATTTAATCTAGCAATTTCAATGTCTTTTGGAACTTTAATAGTTGTTGATTTTATCCCTGTGTTTTTAAATTTACCAGTATTATTTTCTAATGCTTTTTCTAAATAAATTTCATAATCCAAACACCATCTTCTCACAGCGTGATATGAGACATCATTTTTCTCAGCTAAAACTCTAAATGTCAAACCTTAATCAAAGTGCCGCTTGACAATTATTAATTTTTGTTCCTTTTTTAGAATATTTGACTTGTTTCCTTTTAAATTTGCCATAATAAAAATGTCCTACATATACAATAATTTTATCTCAAAACTAAACCGATTTTTAGAAATTGCTTTTTTTTATTATTGTATACATATGAAACTATATTCATTAATTGTTATTCTATATTTTTTCATAATTCTTCGATAACTATATTGTATTCTATATTCAAGAAAAACAAGATTTATTTGTTTTACTGTTTTGTGACTTAATATTATTTTCAAAAAATATTTAGATATCAATAAAATGTTGTTAAAAAATACATGCTTTTAACCAAATATTTTATGTTTATATCTTTTTAATTTTATTTAATGTAGCAAATTTTTTATTCCCTTGTTCATTACAAAATAATTTAACCTCATTAAAATTTCACACCTTTTCTATAACCACTATTACTACAAGAGTATCATTTAAGGTAAAATCGCTTATTAAAATTTTGAACCCAATTTTAATGGTTGTTTGTAATATACTATGCTCTTCAAATATTTCTTGATAAATTAATCAATCCCCTTTTAGCCTTAATACTTTATCAAAATCTTCTTTTCGTATATTTGTTTAATTTATTAACTTAATTTCAATTTTCTTCTACTGATATATATTATATTTGAAATATAATATATATCACAAGGGACATTAAGTCCATTACCACAAATAAAGTTCATTCTACTCGCTTTTGCTTAGCCATTAATAATAAATTTTTGAAATATTTAATATATTTTTACATAAATTTTTAAAAAACTCAATTTTGCAATTTTGCTGAAAAAAAAATCCTTATATGATAAAATAGTTTTATGTTACAAAACCTAAAATCTGATATGACAGAATATATTAGATCATGTAAATCTATTAAGATAGTGTGTCCTTTTATTTCGAGAGAAGCTATTAATTTTTTAATTTTAAATTTAAATAATAATAATTCTGATAGCATAGATATAGATATTATAACAACTGATTATGACCAGAAAGCAACTAACTTATCATTTGATGGTCTTGAAGATTTACTTTTTTGAGCAAATTCATCAAACAAACAATTAAGAAAAGTCAGTATTTATTTAGAACAAATTCAAAACGGAGAGTTAAATAAAAGATTACACTCTAAAATATATTGGTTCATAGGAAATTCTAAAGATAATTCAGTAATTTTTGTTGGCTCTAATAATTTTACGGAAAGTGGAATTAACACGGGTAATGAAAGATACGCTAAGTTTATAGAGAGTCAGGACCAAAAGTTCTATAAGGAAAATGAAAAGTATATAAATAGTTTAATTATAACCACAAAATTTAAACTAATAACAAGAAATAATAAATGGTTACCAAAATATGTTAATGATATAGATTTATATAAAGAAAATTATAAAACATCTAAAGAAGAATGTGATACACCCATAAAAAATAACAAGGAAAATTTTCATAATAATATTGATGAAATAAATGAAGACCTTCAGGTACGACCATATCAACAAGAAGCGATAGACAAAATAACAAAAAATTTTGACGATGGAAAAAAAGACTGTTTATTAGTGATGGCAACGGGAACAGGTAAAACATTCGTCGCTTCTCAGGTATTTTTAAATATTTTAAAAAAAACTAATAAACAAATTTCTTTCTTGTTTGTAACTCATAGAAATGTAATCCTTGAACAAGCGCTAAAATACTTTAAAATGATATTTGATTTAAATAAACAAAATTTTGACCCCGTAATTATTAATGGTCACGTTAATCAAGAAGATATAAAAAATAAAAAAAATGACAGTGTATTTATATGTAAATCAAGTTTACAGTTAGACAAGTGAAGCAATATTTTAAATAGAGAATATGATTTTGTAATATTTGATGAAGCACATCATATTAAGGCAGATATATATAAAAAAATATATTATAAAGTAATTGAAAAATCTAAAAAAATTTTATGTATGACCGCAACACCTTTTGGGATAGAAAATATATTTGGAGAACCTGTGTATACTTATACA
The DNA here is from genome assembly GCF_964031045.1 of Spiroplasma endosymbiont of Aspidapion aeneum. Classification (NCBI taxonomy): domain Bacteria; kingdom Bacillati; phylum Mycoplasmatota; class Mollicutes; order Entomoplasmatales; family Spiroplasmataceae; genus Spiroplasma; species Spiroplasma endosymbiont of Aspidapion aeneum. The sequence goes on from NZ_OZ034994.1 coordinate 96,650, forward strand.
TTAAATGACGCAATTTCTCAAAATTATTTATCTAATTTTAAATACCAATTTGTGTCATCCGATTCTGTAGTAGATGATTCCTCCCTAGTTGTGGACGAAAATAGTGCTTTAAAATTTATAGATAACCACAAGAGATTTTTAGAATTAAAAAGTATAATTAGCACAATAAAAGTTGAAGACTTATCTATGGTGAGAGCTATTGTTTTTTGTTCTAGTGTAGAGGAATGCAATAAATTTGTAAAATTATTTGAATCAGATACTAAAAATAAAATAAATATAAAATGTTCTACAATATCTTCATACAACAAAAAAAATGTTAATGATAAATTAATAACCGATTTTAGAAATGGGAAAATTAATATTTTATTTACTGTAGATATTTTGAACGAAGGGGTTGATATACCTGAGATTGATTATATTTTTTTATTAAGACCAACAGAATCCATAACTATATATCTCCAACAAATCGGTAGAGGTCTTAGAAAATATAAAAATAAAGTTTTAAAAATATTTGATTTTGTATATAATTTTAATCATAAATTCGATAGTGTTTTAAGTCCTTATAATAGAATAGCATGTTTAGCATTTGATTCTGAAAGATATAAAGAATTTATAGATCAACCATTTTCATTAAGTACTTTTATGAAAATTTTAAACAAAAGTAATTTGATTAAAAATATAGATACAACATTGTTAGAAAATTCTACATTTGTAGATAAGATTGAAGCAATGTATAGAAAAAGTTATGATATTAAAAATTCCATAATTAATTTTCTTATTAAGAATCAAAAATTAGAAACTTATGATTTATTATTAAATAAACTTTTATGTACATTTAATATGGATGTTAAGGAATTTTTCTTAATTTGCAAATTAAGAAAAATATCATCTACATTGTCTATCCCTGAATATATTTGTTTAGAAAATAAAATGAAACTAGACAAACTTCTCAATTCGTTGTATAATATTGCAGTTATTAATAATAGACATATTTTACAAAAATTAAGAGAATTGTTTAACTATTTCATATTTAATGATAATATAGATAATCTTTTTAATAATAATAAGAAGAATATAATTTATTTATTTTCCTCACTCTTTATAGAAAATACTCAAAAAATTGAAGATATTAGAGATTTCGTTAGAGATTTTGTTAGAGAAAATAGTTCGCTTATTATTCATTTGTTGCAAATTATTGAATATAAGTTGTCATACGAGAAGTTGGTTAGTGGCAAATATGATAAGGAGTTAGTCCACAACATCAATTTTAATATTTATTGGGATAATATAAAAAATATAAAATGATTAAACGATCTGAAGGATACAACAATGACGTGAAATTGTTTTTTTGCATATTTAGGACTACGATATAAAGGAGATTGAGGTTGGAATAAAAATCTTTTTCAACAAAGTTTGTGTAAGAACACTGAAATATCAAACTTTGTCGTAATTAAGACACATTCAATTTTAGATAAGTACATGCCCAATAAAAATATTTTTCAATGAGTAACACCCAGAAGTTTTAATAAGGATACTTTTACTGATCAAGAAACTTTTAAAATATTGCCTAGAGTTATAATAGATTCATACGATAAGTACACAGACAGATTAAAGACAATTAATGATTATAATATAGAAACATTTAATATACATCGTTTCATCGGTATTAGTGCACAAGATTTTAATTCCATTGAAATATTGAACACTAAGACAATACCTATTGAGAACAAAAATAGTAAATTTGAAAACTTATTGGAACTAAAATTGGTACATTAATATTTTATCGCTTGGTTCCAAAAATTTAAATTACATATTTTAATTTATTAATTTTCATAATTAATAAAATTAGCGTATATACGCTTAAGTATTTAAACTACCATTTTTGTAAAAGGAATACAATGGAAAGTGCAAGCAGAACTAAGTGTCCTGACCACACCTAGTTTTTTCTTTTTACCAATTGTATATAATTACTTCCTACATGAATTTCAATGTTTTATGTTAAAAAATTATGTTTGACCATTTTTAGGACATTAAATACGCGTATATGTTTCTCACTTTACAAATTTAAAAATATTTTTATTTGGAAAAAACATGACAACAATTTAATTATTAATTATTTATCACTATTATTTGTAAATTTTGATATATTTTTAAAAAATTAACCACACTATTACTATTTTTGCCTTATCATATTTATAAGAAAAATTTTTTGTTCTCGCATATAAGCTATTTGTCAACTTAATTTTCTGTATTAGTTTTTATCTCCCCGATAATTTGATATTTATTCAATAAACACAAATTATACTTTGCATTTTATAATTTATTTTTACTAAATTATTATTAAAAAATTCGTTGCGCATTTTTGATATAAAATTTTTATTTCTTGTTATTACTATAGTTTTAAAAGTATTTGGATTTTTTTTATTTTTTAACCATTTCAACATAAGCGTCCTTCGTTTAAAATCCTTAACTTGATTGTAAATATCAATATAATTTATACAAAAATCCTTATATTTTCTAATAAATTCATTAATATAGCCTTGGTTGCAAATATTTTTACTAATAAACGATACCGCTGTTTGAAAAGGAAGATTATTCTTAAATATTTACGCAAGTACAAAAGGAGATAATTTTCTTTAAACCGATAATTGGTTGTTCTACTAATTTTAAAATATTTAATTAAATAACTTGCACCTAAATTAAAATTTGTTACATATAAAAATATTTTTGAACTTGAGTAATGTTTATATATATTTCTAATAATAAGTTATCTAATCGTCCCTTATACCCTTTTTAGTTTTTCATTTTTCATTTTTAAATCTTTTATTTGTTTATTATGAAATTTTAATCACCCTTAACAACACATTTTTTTATTATCTGCTGTATTTTTTTTCTTATTACATTTTTACTCATTTTAAGAATGATAAAATTCATCCTTCCTTAATCTAATATATACAAACTGAAATTTAGAATATATATTTAGTTCGTGTGTGATTTTTTTTACCCACAAAATTTTTAAGTCTTTTTACCACATTTTTTATATTTTATCATAATGTTGATTTTTAATTTTTCCTTTCTTATAAAAAGCTGGATGTTTTATCCTTGGTACAATTAATTCTTTTATGTATTATTACTAAGCAATATAACTTAAAAACAAGATTATAAATTAAACAACTTAGTTCTTTCGAGTATGATAAGTTTATTTAAAATCATTTAAATTTTTTTATAAATGTAAGTATGTGTAATAATGCAATCGATAATAGATCGAGACTATATTAGGACAAGATAGTTAAAAAATTTATCTTACAAATGAGTTTATGTGTTAGAGTATAGATAATAACCATCTTGGAACCCCTTGTGATTATTAATTTATTTCATCCAAATCTTAATAGTTATTAAATATAATAACACATGAATCACAATAATTATTTATAAATAACTTACGATTAAATAGGTTGTATAAATTTATCTTTCTAATAGAAAAAAATTAAAAACATCATCTAAAATACAAGTAAAACAATAATATAAAGAGTAATCTTTTATTGACAAATTTATTTAAAAATAATAAACTATACCCCTATAAATATCTATATAATCTGGGTAACATACCCCCCTTGTGCCTTTATCTTATTTTTCCTTATTCTCTGATATTTATTTATAGTATAATAATTTTGTTATATAAATATGTACAAAAATTTATATAAATTATCGCATAGATTGATAGTCTATAAACTGTTATCAATATATATAGATTGGAATGATGTGTGAAATTTTTTAATAAAAATAATATTATTTATAATTTAGATGCAAAATCAAAGGATGAAGTATTTAATAAGATAGCAGAACTAGCATATGAACAGAATAAAATTGAGAACAAGAATGATGTGGTCGAAGCATTTAGGCAAAGAGAATTTGAGATTGCTACAGGTTTGGAAGATTATTTTGCAGTCCCACACGCTAAAAGTACAAAAATACTGGAAAGTGAAATTTACTATGTTAGATTAGCTAATGCATTAGAATGGGAAACTTTTGATGGGTCTATGGTTACTGAGATTGTGGCATTTATTATTAAGGATGGTGAAAATGATAAATATTTTAATAATCTTACAAAACTTTCGAGTTCACTTTCCCACGATCAAACTAGAAATATTTTAAAAAATTCTAAAAATATTGATGATATTTATGAATCTCTAATGAAAATATTTAGTGAAAAAAATGAATTTAAAGAAGATCTAAAAAATAATCAATATAAAAGTGACAAATTGATAGTGGGAATATGCTCGTGTAGTTCGGGACTTGCCCATACCTATATGGCAAAATCTGCATTAGAAAAAGCTGCAATGAATTTAGGTTATAAATGTAAAGTAGAAGCTCACGGAATACTAGGCATTGAAAATAAATGTTCTCAAGAAGAGGAAAATAATGTATTATTTTTATATCAAGCAACAGATGTCTCTGTAGATTTGAATGGTAGATTTACCAATATTTTTAAATATGTATCTTCTACAAATGCGGTTATTAAGAATCCAGAAAAAATGCTTCAAATTGCTATAGAAGAATTTAATAAAAGTAAATCAAATAAAAATAATACCACTGTTCAAGACGACGATATTTTTAATATCAAGTATAAATCCGGTCCTATAACTGGAAAAAATAATTTCACAAAATTTATGAAGTGGTGAGGTCAAGACGTTTTAAAACACTTAATGACAGGTATAGGGTATTGCATTCCCTTATTAATAGCTAGTGGAATATTTATGGGTCTATCACAGTTATTAAGCTCTGCAACTCTTGGAGATATAAACGCAATACAAAAACTTTATTCTATATCGTGAGATAATTTTGAATGGGTTAAAAATGTTAAGGGTTGAAATGGATTTTTGTATAGTTTGTGATTTGTTGGTTTTAAAATAGGTCTTGGTTGATTATTTTTAATAATATTTTCTGCATTTCTCGCTTATTCAATGAACGGTAAGGCAGGATTATGCTCTGGATTTATAATTGGATTTATTTCTACAATGAGAAATACCGGTTTCGTAGGTGTTCTACTATCTGGATTAGTAACCGGATATATAATGACCTTTGTTATTAGATATATGACACCAAAGAATAATTTTAGAGCTTTAGGTTCAACGGTAATTGTACCCTTTTTTAGCATATTAATTTCTGTCACCCTAGCTTGGTGAGTATTTGGAGAGCCGTTATCCTATTTAAATGAGAAACTACAAACACTTGTCAAAAAAATGGTATTAGATAAAAATTTAAAAGGTATAATGGCATTTGTTATAGGGGTGATGTATGCGGCGGACATGGGTGGGCAGATTAATAAAGCGGCAAACACAACTATAAATGTTATTTATGCATCTGATTTACCGGAAATGACTAGATATGTCCCTGCAGCTTGTGGAGTATTAGGGGCTGTTGTTTCACCAATGAATGTTGGATTAGCAACAATATTCGGGGGAAAATATTTTGATGACGTACAAAAAATACAAGGAAAAACGGCATTAATTACAGGTAGTTGTGGGTTAACGGAAGGAACTATCCCATTTGCTCTAAATAATCCTATTCGTGTTATACTTATTAATATGATCACAAGTGGTATAGCGTGTACCTTGTTTGTAGAGGCCGGTGGATACGCTAGTGCAAAGGTTGCATTCTTATATGGGTTTTATCTTACAAACAAAATGCTTATATTTTTATTAATATTCGGTAGCACCATTATTGTTGGAAGTCTATTAAACGTATTTTTTCAAAAAATTCACTTTCATAAAAAAACAAATACAAAATTTGAGTGGTTTATATGCGGAGCTGATTTTATTAACCCAATTAAGGTAATAATAAATCTTTTCTCACGAAAAAATAAATTTATATTAAAAGAAACTAAGTTTAAAAAATTTTTAACTAATAGTAGCATTAACATTAATGGAGTTTATACTTATTAAGGAGAAAATAATGAAAAAATGAAAAATTTATTGTGTCCTACAAACACATTGAGATAAAGAATGGTATTTTCAAAAGACAACATCTGATATGTTTCTTATTGATAATTTCAAAAAAATAATTGAAGTATACGAAAGAAATAAGAACGAGTTTAATAGTTTTAATTATGATGGACAGTATTCAGTTATCGACGATTATTTAGAATACTTTCCTAATGACTTCAAAAAAATACGTGAAATAGCAAATGCCCGAAAATTAATTTGTGGACCTTTTTATACTCAAATTGACAATTTCAATTCCTCAGGTGAGTCTATATTAAGAAATATTTTAATTGGAACTAAAAGCGCTGATAATATAAAAGGTAACATGAAGATTGCATATATGCCAGACTCATTTGGTTTTAATGGTAATTTACCTCAAATATTTAATAAGTCAGAAATGAATATGTTTGTTCACTGACGCGGTCTTTGTAATGAAAATTTAAAAAAAGGAAGTATTTATAATTGAATAGGAATTGATGGTTCTTCAATTTTATCCTATAATCTTTTTGATAAGGGATATAGTATGGGCACATTAGCAATCGTAGATAATGAGGAAATGAGGTTTTTATATAATAAAAATAATATTTTAGAATTTGCAAAAAAATATCTCATTAGTGTTAAAAAAGAAATACTCCCAAACGTCAAATCTAAGTTGGTTGGAACAACAAATTGTATTCTTTTTCCTTTTGGTACAGATCAATTTCCGATGCTCGATAATTTTAATGAGTTAATAAGTTTATTGAATGCTATTGATGATGAGAATGAATGAATTTCCTCTAACTGTGAAGAGTACAATAATATAATTGAGAAAAATATTGATAAAAAAAGTCTTGGTGAATTCAATGGTGAAATGAGATTTGGTGAATGAACAAGAACGCATAGAACAATAGGTTCTGGTAGATATGATATAAAAAATGCTATAAAAATATTGGAAGAAAAAATATATAATGTTGCGGAACCTCTCGGCCTTATTTATGAAAAATTAGGAGGAACATATCCTAAGAACGAATTAATTATTTTTACTAAAAAACTTCTTTCGTCACTGGCCCACGATAGTGCCGGTGCATGTAATTCCGATGAAACCAATCTTGATATTATACAAAGATTGAAATCTGCAACAGCTGGAGTTGAAGGAATCATAACATTAATGAAGAAGAGAATATTTTTTGAGATGGACATGAAATTAAACGATGTTATAGCAATCAATCTAAAGCCGTATAATATTAATATGTGCTTGGATTTAACAATCCATACATACATGCAAAATTTTGAAATAAAAAACACTGCGAATAATGTTCTTAATTATACAATTCTAAATCAAGAATTTATCAACGACGAATTATTCACAATTTATTCACATGAACAAGTTTTAAAAAATAAGGCAATAATTGATGCAAAAGGTTGGTACAAAACACAAATAAAGTTGCATATAGGTAATGTAAAAGGTCTTGAAATTGTAAAACTAAGAATTCATGAAATGAAAAATGAGATAAGAAACACTATTAAAAATAAAAATTTTATTGAAAATAATTATTATCGAGTTAGCGTAACAAAAGAAGGAAAGATTGACGTCTACGATAAGATAATAATAAAAAATATATACAAAATACCTCAAAAACTTCATTCCGATATATTTATTAGGCAAGAAGTTAAGATAATAATATTTCTGAATGAAAAAATTGTTGATATGAATATAGAAATGTTAAATAACGCAAATGACATAAGATGAAGAATTCATTACAACACAGATTTCTCTCCAGAGTGTTCATATTCTGATACTGCGTTTGGAGTGCAGAAAAAACCTTTGAGTTATGAAAAATATATAAAAAAGTGAGATAAAGATAACTGAAATGATTATCCCGCTTCTATTGAGAGTATGGAATCTGCGTGTTTTATAAAGAATAATAATAATGATAACCAAACTCTCTCAGTCTATACACTTGGACAAAACGACTACGAGTTAATAGGTGCTAAATATTCAACACTTGCAATAAACCTTTTTAGGGCATATTCATATTTAGGACAGAGAAATTTGAAGTGAAGACCAGGTAGAAGTAGCGGAATAAAAAAATACCCTCATATGTTATATGATTCTAATCTTAATAAATATTTAAAATTTAAAATTGGCTTTGAGCTAAATAATAATATTAACTTTGTTAGGAGCTCAAAAGATTGGTCACATAATGGAGAATATTTTCACTATCAAATAATAAATAAAAATTTTACTCCTGGAGATTCATTTATGATGAGTAAAAAAAATTTACAAAAGATTAATTCAGATATATTAATGGATATGAACATAGATAAAAGATTAGTTGTTAGTTGTTTTAAAAAAGCTCATGATAAAGACAAATATATTTTTAGAATATATAATCCAACAAATGATTATATAATTTTTAAGCCTTTAAAAGAATGGACTAATGTAAATGTGTTAGAAAATTATGTCTTAAACGAAGATGATAATATTTTAAGACCGAATGAATTTAAAACCTACATGTTTTAATTAATAATGTAATAAATACGAGTAAATTATATATATATTATCCAATTTTACTTCATTTTTAAAATGTTATACCCATAAATATTATTGTTCATAAGGCAAGATAGGGTGGTTAAAAAGCTATAATTATGGTATAATATAAGAAAGAGTTGTGATTTTATGATACATTTAAGAGCCAAGAACCTAATAAAAAAAGGTATTCTTTCAGAGTGAATATATAAAAGTCCTAACATAAATAAAGGTGATGAAATAGCCATTATTACCCACGAGGATGGAACAAAATCAAAAGTGAGAACGGGTTATACAGGCATTTTAGTTAAGACTTTAAAAGTGGGAAGCAAGGTTGTTAACGGAACAGCTTTGGCTAATTTAGCATCTAACGATGATGAAGCACAGGAATATAAAGAGTGAAATAATAAGAAAAAAGTAGAATCAAAATCTACCGATTTCTTTAAGTCTGAAAATAAAATTAAAAAAGATTTAGTGTATTCAAAAGAGACTAGTGTTCTCAAAGAGACAAATCGTAACGAAGACTCTAAAAGCCTTGATCAGCGAACTGATACTCTTATTTCATCAAATTTAGTTTCACATGAGACTAATGAAAAATTAGACCCGAGAGTTGAATTGGAAAGAAGAACAAAAGCCATGAGGGATAACCTTAAGGCTTCAACAGGCATAGGAATTAGCGGTGATAAACCCAAGGATAAATTAAATTTTTCAGCACCTAAAGGAGCCGCCGCCAATATATTCCAAAGGGATCAAAAAGGATTATCTGAATTTAAAAAAATAATAGATGCTCGTAAAAAAGAACTTCTTAAAAATGAAAATTTTGAGGTAATAGAAGATAAACACGTTGATGCTATGTCGAAATTAGATGAACACGGAAGACCTTTAATAATGAGAAATATTATAGCCAATAGACGGGATATTCTTAACGCTGGGGGAAATGCATCTCAAATACCTTTTGATAGAGTTGCTACAAAAGAAAATGCTAAATTTGGAACGGGGAGTGCTGATATGAAAAACACACAAGTAATAGATTATAATTTGTATGATGAAAAGGATGATTCATTTGCTATAGTAAATAATCCTAGCGGTCATTATAATAAGCAATTTCCAGATAAAAATAGATCTATGAAAGAACTCCAAGATAAGGCTAAGAAGAATCCTGCATCTTTATCATATCACGAAAGAAAATTACTACGTTTTTATGATGATAATCTTAGAAATGAAAGCCTTAAAAACTCACCTGGATTAGGAAATATTGAAGCTTGAAAAACACAAGGTGGGTTTTGAAAAAATAAATTACCTTATGTATTTACAAGGGAGGTTCCATGAATAGATCCATTAACCGGTGAAGATAAAATAGTTAGATTTATTGATACTCCAAAAGGAAAAGACGACTATGAATTATATTTGAGTGATGGTATTTTGCCAGATATAACAGAAGTTGATTCATTTTTTGGTGGGGTAAATTCTAGCATAAAACCAAATAAAATTGATAGTAAATTTCTAGATTTACAGTCAAAATCACCCCAAATAGAGGAACTAAATAGAAAAGTTGAGGAGAAAATAGCAAGCGTAACCAATCTTGGAAATGAAAACATTAAGTATCTTAAGGATGAAATAAGCGCATTGAGAAATCAACTTGAAAGAAAAAATCAACTAGATGAGGCAACAGAGGCAATTAAGAAAAATTTTGTTCCAAATCAAAATATCCCACAAGGAGGTTCCAATGCTGATACATTTTCTCAACTAATGCAGTATATGTTGATGCAAAACATTATAACTAGTTTAAATACAAATAATGATTCTCAAAAAAATAAGCAAACTCCAAATTACCAAAATAGTTATCCTCAACCACCAATGTATAATTTCAATGCTGGACCTGAAAATAATTTTAATGAACAATCTTTTAAAAAAATAATCAGACAAGAGTTATCTAACTTTTCAAGAGAAATGGACATATTTAATACAAAAGAATATTACTCAGATAATTTTTATAAAAAGTCAAAACGAGGAAAAAGGTTTAAGTATGAAGATGATAATGATATAAATGGTGGCAATATATCCACAAATGATGAAATACACCACCAGCCTGGGTATTTGCATTATGAGTCATATAATCCTGTTCCGAATATTAAAAGAGAAAAATTAAATACAAATAGAAATTCCGCAGTAAAGTCTATGATCATGTCACAGAATTATATACCACCGCTTACAATAAGTGTTGAGATTGATATGTCAGAAATTATGAAGTTGAAAAATAACCTAAGAAGATCTAATGAAGAAATTAAATTTCCATCAATGGCGTTCATAGTTAAGGCTATATCAACAGCTTTAACAGAAAACCCAAAGATAAATTCAAGTTACGATCCAAATACCAATGAACTTATTATTAAGAAATTTCATAATATAGGTTTAGCAACAGAAACATCAGAAGGACTTATTATACCTGTATTAAAATTTGTTGAAAGATTAACAGTTAAGGATTTAGCAATAGATATCAAAGAAATGGTTCGTAGATTAAGAAAAGGTAAATTATTTGATTATGAAGTTGAAGGAAGTACAATAACAGTGGCAAACTACGGGACAGTAGGTGCTATTCAAGCAACGCCAACTATTTTTTATCCTAACACTGCTGTTATTGGAGTTGGTAAAATTGTAAAAAAACCATTAGTTATCGATAATGAGAATATAGCAATTAAGGCCGTTATGAATATGACACTAACCGTTGACCAAAGAACAATTGAGGCAAGCGAGGCGGGTATTTTTCTAAATAGAGTCAAAAATTTATTAGAAATCCCAGATTATTTAACAATTTCATAATAAAATATTAAAAACATAGTTTTTAATACACATTTAACTAAATAGTAAGTATAATATTAGGTAGGAGTTGAGAAATAAATGCCAGGAATAAAAGTTCGAGATGGAGAACCAATTGACAAAGCTTTAAAAAGATTTCAGAAAGTTGCTGCCGTTTCAAAAGCAGAATCTAGAAAACGTGAATATCACCTTTCTAAAAAAGAAAAAAGAATTTTTAAACAAAAACAAAACAAAAGATACGGATAGTTAATTTTGTACATCTTATTAATTTAAAAAAATCAAAATCAATTTTTGATTTTTTTGTGATTAATTTTTTTATTTAACTATTATCTATATTGTCACATTTATAATCTTTAATTTAATTAATCATTTTCATTGTTATCAACATTATTTGGATCAATTGAAGCAGTTTTTTCTATATCTCTTGAAATATCATTTGCTTTCTTCGTTACTGTAACAATTCCATCAATCAAATTTATTGAAACTCTTGCTAATTCCTGAGCAATTCTTTTTGCATTCTCAGATTTTTTTAACTCACCACCGATAGAATTTGCCGCCTTACCCGCCGCTTTATATAATTTGTATGTATCCTTTTTAGCACTTTCTTTTGTCATATTATTTGCTGCGTCACTCAATGAGTGAAGTTGATATTCTATGTTTGCGCTCATTTCTTCAATACGATTATCTTGAGTTTTTTCTCAAACATCTTCTATTGCGTTAATAAAAGCTTTTAATTGAGGGCGATACTTTCTTAAATATAATGCCAAATCATATCTAAATTCCACACCCCTTTTTGGTGCAATTAACATCCCTAAAAAAAGTGTCCCTGTAAATTTTGCTATTTTAAACATAATTATCTCCTACTTTTATCTTAATCAACTTCATTTGCAAAGTCTTTTATTCTATCAAAAAGTTTATAAAAAACATCCTTATTTCTGACAGTCACATTAACCCAAGATTTCAAATTTCTCTTTGAAAAAGCTTCAAAAATTTCTAAGTAGTTAGAAATTCTGGCAATTGTATCTACCGTTGTATTTAAACTCTCAGATTTATAGGTTAAATCTTCATAAAAATAGTCTATTTTCTTTGCGGCTATACTAACTCTTCTCAAAGTAATTAGGAAATATATTGATGAAATAATTCCTAAAATTAAAAGTATTATTACTAAAACAGATGTAGAAGAATCAATGCTCACCATTAAATAAGTTGTTATATTCATTTTATTTTCACCTTTTTATGATTATACATTATTTAGATAGTTATAATTTAAAATTAACCACTTAATTTCTTACAAGATTAATTATATAAAAAAAACACTAACACCTTCTATTACGGTTACATAATTTTATTTATTTCCTCTATCAAGATCTGAGGCTCTTAAAAGCATAAAGTCAGCAACCTTTGAAGATAGTTTATAATTTTCTCACCTACTTTTTAGTTTTTGTTTTTGAAGTTCGTTAACATGATTTGAGAATTTATTAACTTTTACATCTAATTCTTTCTTGGCTTTTAAAAACTCCTTTTGGATATGAATAGATTTATTAATATCAATGTCCTCTAATGATTCAGATTCCTTTAATAAAGAGTCTATTTTTTTTTCAGTTTTTTTTATGATCCTATTAAATTTTTTTTCAATGGGCTTCAATATTTTTAAAGCATTTTGGTCTTCTTCAATATTAATATTATACTGTTTATTTTTTTCAACTAATGTTTTATGAAAAATTTCCTTTTCATCATCACTCTTAAATATATTTATTGTGCTTTCTTTTCGAGGTTCAAAAATTTCAGGAGATTTTATTTCTAATTCGTCTTTTTTTCTTGGTCTTATTATGTTGTAGTTGTCGGGAATATTTTGTTCCTTTGCAAAATTAGAGTTTTCCGCATTCCTAAAAAAATTATCATTTGGTGATAATTTATCATCTATTAATTGATCTTCATTTCTTTCAGTATCAATTTCCTCATGATTAACAATTGGTTCTACAAACTCTCTTGGTTTGTAAGTTTCTTGTGGCTCATTATTATTAAATAATGGTCTTTTTGGCCTAATTATATTAACATCTTTATCCCTATTTAATAAATTATATGAATCTTCTATTTCTTGGATTCTTTTATCTATATATTTGGTTGGAATTTTTTTGCCCATCTTATTTTTCCTCATTAACCGGTTTTTTACTTTCTTTACTCTTTATTGAATTTTTAAGTTGTTCAATTTTATATTTTAGATAAGCCACTTTCTCATCTTCAGATTTAAATGTTTTATTTTGTATTTGGTTTATCTTTGACGATATCATCTTATTAATTTTATTTATCTGAGTTTGTTGCCAAACCCTTAAAACCTCAATTAGTTGACTCTCAAAAAATTCTGATTCATTTTCTAACTTTTCGGAAATTTGTGATTTAACAACCTCTATTTCAGGTATATCATCCATACTATTTTTTATTTGAGTATTATTACGTGGAAATAACTTATTTGCCAGAATATTGGCATTTCTTTCAACACTCTCTAAACGCTCGGTTCTTCCTATATAAAATTCATTTTTATCTATTTGAATTGCAAATGCATTCTTGTTATTCTTAATTCTTCTCTGAATCATTGTATTGTTTATAAGGTTATCCTCATCTGATTGTGTATATTCATTTAGTCTAGCTTTTTCTGCTTGTCGTTGTAACCTTAGAGCTCTTTCAATAGCATTTTCATTACTTCTGTTTGATTTTGATAAATTCTGGAATGAATACTCCCTTGCACGACTAAGGTAGTCCTTTGAAGATTTTGATTTTGAAACATCTGTAAATAATGATTGGTCAACCTTTCCCGAAGACCTCATTTGCTCTATTTTATTCAATTTTGCAATAACGTGATCTTTTTCGTTTACATCGTTTTTTATTTCATTTGCTTTTGAAACAGCACTATTAATAATATTAGCAAGACCTACATTTTTATTTTTACTTAAATTTTGGCTATTATCTAATTTATTTTTTAAAATTAATTCTTCTTTGTCATTATCTATTAATGGTGTATAATTTTGTACTGTGTTCTCAGGTTTTATATTTAGTTGTTCAGTTATTTTTGCAGCCTCTGGAGAATTTTCAAAAACGGGCTCAATATTTAACAAAGGATCATCATCGTATGTTGAATAGTTTGGTTGCCTTATTTCATATTCAGATTGTTGACTAACATGAATTGTATCATCAACTTTTTTTTTCTTTTTAAAAATATCCATATTTCCCCCTATATTAGGTTAAAAAATCCTTTGCCAATATTATTATAATATTTAGCCTCAAGATCAATTATACCTTCACTATCAAATAAGTCATCCACACCTAAAGTTAACGGTGAACAAAACATCCCCTCCGATGTTAAATTTTTAATTTTGCTATTATCAATGAAAGTCCCATCGTTTAAAAATGCACCAGATGTAGCCACAACTGTAATCATATCCCTTCTTATATTCTTTGCGTTCGTAACTATTTGAATTATTTTGTTTGCTATATCTACCTGACATTTTTTTAGATTTGTTTTTTCAATACCAACACACTCTATAACTTTACATACAATAAATTTATCCACTGGTTCCTCTTTTTTTATCCTTAGTTCATCTAATACATTTTTTACATAACTATTTAAATAACTATCAAAAAGCCTAGTTTTTTTATTTTTTTCAATATTAGGAGATGTGATATTCACACCAACAAGTAAGTCACCCCAATACAAAAGATGAACATTATTTTTTTTCACAATATTATTATGATTCTTATTTTCCATGATACATATTAGTGTGTCATAAAAACTGATATATTTAATTAGCCACATATGCCCACCTAACTATAGTATTATTATAACTTTTATGTAGCAAAAATTAAAGGTGTTTAACCTATATTTGCTCATCATAGTTATTTTTATAACTCATAAATATAAAATTAATGTTTTTTATAGAAAAAAAGTCTATAATAAAATGGTATATGAAAGTGAGAAAAGAATGAAAATAGCAATCCTTATTGATTCATCTGCATATATAGAAGAAGAATATATAAATAATACCAATATCTTTTTAATTCCGTTAAAAGTTGTTAATGGGCAGATAACATTTAATGATACACGCATAAATTTTATAGAACAAAATTTACAAAATATAATTTGTAATAAAAATAGTAACATTAAAACAAGTATGGTTCCACCTGGAGAACTTGAGGAAATATATGATAATATATTGAAGAAATATGACAGAATTTATCATTTTCCAATTGCGGTCAATCTATCAAGCATGTATGCATCATCTGTTCAATTAGCTAAAGAAGATAAATATAAGGATAAAATTTTTGTATTTGGCCACTACGTAACTGCAGCACAACTAGGTGATTTTGCAAAATATATCAATGTTAAATGTCAAGAAAATCCCGCACTATCTCCAGATGAGGTACAAAGAGAACTTGACAACTGAGCGGAACAGTCTTGAACATATTTTATACCAAGTGATATTGCGCGTCTATCTAAATCTGGTAGAACAAAAACATTACTAATAACATTATTAAAAATTTTAAGAACTAGAGTTTGTATTGAATGGGCTGAAAATCCAATCAAATTTGCATTTTCACCAAAACTTAGTCAAATTGCAGAAAAAATATGCAAGCATATTTTATCAACATATACTAAGAATCAGTTTACAATTAAGTTCCATAGGGCTTTTTATATTGAAAATGATAGTAAAGAAATAAGATTAATGTTAAAGGTGTTTGAGACACACGGTTTTAAT
The DNA here is from genome assembly GCF_964031045.1 of Spiroplasma endosymbiont of Aspidapion aeneum. NCBI lineage: Bacteria > Bacillati > Mycoplasmatota > Mollicutes > Entomoplasmatales > Spiroplasmataceae > Spiroplasma > Spiroplasma endosymbiont of Aspidapion aeneum. The sequence continues at coordinate 112,711 of NZ_OZ034994.1, forward strand.
ATAGAAGTGATTGATTGCCCTTCAGTTTATCTTATTCACGCTGGTGGTGAGTCAATTGGAATATCAATTATAAACGATGAATTAAAAAAGGTTTATCAAAAATAACATTAAAAAAGATGAATTGCGTTCATCTTTTTTTTGGATTTTAAATGGCAGGGGTAGTAGGACTTGAACCCACGACACTCGGATTTGGAGTCCGATGTTCTACCAACTGAACTATACCCCTAAATATAAAAACTCTGCTTAACAGAGTTTGATTTTTAAATGGCAGGGGTAGTAGGACTTGAACCCACGACACTCGGATTTGAAGTCCGATGTTCTACCAACTGAACTATACCCCTATTAAACTAAAACTATTTTAGATCTTCAACGGCTTTAATTAAGTCTCCAATAGTTTTAATTTCTGTCAATGTACTATCAGGAATTTGAACACCTTCATCTTCTTCAAGTAATAAAACAAGATCCATTAAATCTAAAGAATCAATCCCCAACTCTTTAACATTGCTATTTTTTGATACTGCTATTTTAACACCTTTGTCTTTTAATGCTTTCTTTATTTTATCAATCATTTCCATAGCGAATCTCCAATATTATTATACAATAAAGAGCAATTTTAAAATAAAAAAAACCATTCTATTGAATGGTTTATATCAAATTGGGGCGTATAATGGGAATTGAACCCACGAATGCCGGGACCACAACCCGGTGCGTTAACCACTTCGCCATATACGCCAAAATAGACTTAATTATTATATAAAAAAAATTAATAATATTTTAAAAAATTAGCATTTATTTGAATTTTATTTAAAAAAAATATCAAAATAATATATAATTTAGTAAGAATCATTTTGATATCTGCGATTAAATATAAATAAAAGCGCGTATGCATTATATTATTTTGTAACCGATGCAGTAAAGGCGAAGGCATACACATTTATTTAGAATTTAATAAGTATCTTAATTTTTCAATAACAAAAAAATAAATATCAAAAGAGAGGATTTTAGTATGTCAAGATATAGGGGATCAATATTTAAAAAAGCAAGAAGATATGGATTTTCTGTTTTAGAAAATGGAAAAGAATTTTCTAAAGGAAAAAAAAGAACTAGTGCTCCTGGGCAACATGGTGAAAAAAGAGTAAAATTATCTGAATATGGACAACAAATGCAAGAAAAGCAGAAGGTTAAATTTATTTATGGACTAACTGAAAGACAATTTAGAAATACATATTCTAGAGCAAAAAAAATACCAGGAATTACAGGTACAAATTTTTTACAACAATTAGAATCAAGATTGGATAACATTGTTTATAGAATGGGAATAGCAGCAACAAGACAAGGTGCTAGACAATTTGTGAATCACGGTCACATTCTTGTTGATGGTAAAAGGGTAGATATTCCTTCATATTCTGTAAAACCAGGACAAAAAATAAAAATTAGGGATAAAATGAAAAAAAATCCAAAAGTTATAGAGTCACTAAACCTAGCGTTAACAACATTGCCATTTGTTTCATTTGATAAAACAAAGTTTGAGGGTGAATATGTTAGATTACCAGAAAGAGATGAATTAAATAGAGATATTAATGAAGCTCTTGTTGTTGAATGATATAACCTATTGATCAAATAGTTGTTTTCAAAATCACTTTTAAAGTGATTTTTAATTTATAATAGATGTTTATCTTAATTACCCATTCTTTTATAAATTATCATACATCAAAATAAATAAAGAACTTCAAATTAATATATAATTATAATATGGGAATTTTAAAGATAGTTGAGATATTTATATTATTGTTTATAGCAACTTTTGCATTTTTTATTGCCGTTTGATTTATGAACAAACAAAACAACTATAGATTAATAATTAGAAATATTGCATTATCATTTGATTTAATTGAAAACATACAAAAATTACCAATTAAGACAAAAATTATTCGTTTAAAGAATTTATTAATAACTTCTGAAGGAGAATTCGATGCACAAAATGAGTACTGAGCGTGACGATTTAAATATGAATTAATTCATAATAATGAAAAATTTCTTATCGGAATTATTCTTCAAATAAACAAGTTGTTATCAAGCAAGGAGACTTTAAATTCTAATAAAATAGCAGTTAGAAAGTCTGAAATAATTTACAAAAAGGTTGTCGAAATCATGGATGATTGTAAAAAAATAGACAATGAAATCAGAGATATTTTTCTAACTGAGACTATTCAAAAAAATGAAATAATATCTTTGAAAGATCTATATAGTATTGTTAAACATCATTTTGGACTCTTAAGACTAGATAAAATATATAATCACGAAAATATATTACGCCTTGAGGGAGGGATATCATCTCTTTTTAAGGAGTTTAATATTTTAATAAATGAAGGAAAATATATTAGTTCTTGTGATATTTTATCTAAAATAGAGGTATCTTTAAGTTTCTTTTTTAAGAAATTAGATACTGCCCCAGCAGCAGCAACTAAATTGCTAATTGAGTATCCAAGAAGATTAAAGGAATTAAATGAAAAAATGTTTGACCAACCATCTCAGGATTTTGTCGATGGTATTTCAGAAATAAAAGAATTAATATCTAGAGCAGTAAATGCGTTATCTACTCTAAAAAATAGCGTGATATTTAAATGTATTAATAAAATAGAAAAAAAATTAAGAGCATTAAGCATTTATGCTCGCATTGAAGAGAATCTAAAAGAAAATCTTGAACGTGAACTTCCAGAGATTGAATATGTAATTATGAATATAATGCAAATTGCTGCTGAATTGAATAAAATTATATTATCATTGAAGGATGTTAAGTTAAAAACTCCGATTGAAATAACTATCTTTGAAAAAACTTACAGCGACCTTGAGAAACTAAAGAGAAAATTTCAGTCAATAAAACCTTCTTATTCATCAATAAATGAGGAGATTTCGGATTATCAAACAAAAAATAGCAAAGCGATAGAGGTTATAGAAGAATTGCTAAAAATATTTTACTCATTGAAAGACACCTCACGATTCATATCAACAAAAATAATAAACATAGGTCAGTTAGAAGAAAAAATAAGAAGTATAGATTCTTGAGCTACAAAATGTTCTGTTAAAATAAATCAAAACAAAAAAATTATAATACTTCATAATAAGTTAGAAAAAGTATTTGAAATTAAAAATCAAATAAAAATTTTTACGCGAGATTACTTTGATAAATTATCTACAAATGAAGAACTAAATAAAATATCAAGGCAAATTTCTAATTTAGAACACGATGTTATGATTTGTGATCATGAAATCGACCATTTAATTTTTATGAGTAAATTGTCTCAAAAATTACTTGGGTATTGCACAAGATATGCGGGAATAATTGGTCAAAAAGAACTATTAGAAATACAAAGCAGTATTGAAGGTGGGGATATATTTAAGGCTGTTAATAATGCTATTAGTATATTAATAAGCATAAAAAATAGTAGAAAGGTTATGTAATATATGAGAACTATCCTTGTCAGATATGGTGAACTAACATTAAAAGGAAGAAATAAACGAGAGTTTATTTCCTGTTTAATTTCAAATATCAAGGTTAAACTTAAGGAATATAAAAGTGATTTGATTTATAAAAAAGATTTCAATAGTTTAAACATTTATGTAATTAATGATATTATTATGCAAAATGTGTTAGAAATATTGCAAAAAATTTTTGGGATATATTCATTGTCTATAGTAGATATTGTACCCAAGGATATTAACAAGATAAATGATAAAGTTCTATCAATATTTTCTGAGGAACATAAATTATCTTTTAAAGTTGAATCTGAAAGAAAAGACAAGTCATTTCCAATTCAATCTCCAGATTTAAAAAAAATTGTAGCAAGTCATATTTTAAGAAACATTAAGGGTCTAACGGTTGACCTTCATAATCCAGACATTCTTCTGACTATAGTGATTAAGAACGATGGTGCATATATATTTACAAATAGAGTAAAATGCTTGGGGGGGTTACCTGTTGGAATTACTGGAACAGGGTTAAGCTTATTAAGTGGAGGCATTGATTCCCCAGTAGCAAGTTATCTATCACTTAAACGAGGGTTAAAAATTGATTTTCTGCATTTTATAACTCCACCATTTACAAAAAATGAAAGTTTAGAAAAAGTAAAAGATTTAACAATGATATTAAGAAAATATAATTATTATAGTTTTTCTCTCTATGTTTGTGATTTCTCAGATTTTTTAAATGAATTATCACATATTAGTGATGATAGCTACCGCATAACATTAATGAGAAGGGCGTTTATAAAAATAGCAAATCTACTTTGTAAAAAAATAAATGCTCAAACAATTATTACAGGTGAATCACTTGGGCAAGTTGCCAGCCAAACAATTGAATCTATTAATACAATAAATAGTGTTAGTGACCTTCCAATCCTAAGACCATTAATTTGTTATGATAAATCAGAAATTATTGAGGTTTCTAAAAATATAAATACATACCAAACAAGCATCTTGCCGTTTAGTGATGCTTGCTCTCTATTTGTTCCAAAAAATCCGACTACAAAACCTAAAATTGTTTATGCTGAAAAATTAGAATCTGAAATTATGTTTGATCATTTTATTGACTACACATTTAAAAATAAAATAAAGAAAATGTATATAGACAGGGACGGAAATTGAAATGAAAAACAAGACTAATAATACAATTGATATAATTGATGAAAGAACTAATTCTACTAATAAAAAATCTAGGCTTAAAAAAAATATAGGCATAATAAATAATAAGGCTATTGAATCGAAAACAATAAATATTGATGACACAATAGGGATGGAAAACTATACAACAGACACTATTAAAATTGCAAAAAATAAAAAGAATGATGAAAGTGATATTATTAAAGAATTAAATTTGGTAAATAATCATAAAAGTAATAAGGAATTATCAACCATATTATTAATATGTGCATTTGTTATTGTTCTAATTGTGATCCTAGTATTATTTTTATTAATTAAGTAATAACTTTTGAAAGGGATATTTATGAATCTACCCAATGTTAAGACATCTTATAATTTTTTAAAATCACTTATTTCTATAAACGACTATATAGAATTTGCCAAACAAAATAACTTCGAAGCAGTTTTTCTAACAGATGAATTATACATGTATGGTGTTTGTGAATTTGTAATAAAAGCAAAAGATAATAATATCAAATCAATAATAGGTTTTTCGTTATCCTTTTCTAATTGTGAAATACTGATATATGCAAAAAATAAAAATGGGTTTAAACAATGTTGCAGTTTATCTAATTATTTTCAATCTCTGCAAAATTATAGGTATGATAAAGTTGAAAATCATATTATTAAAATTCTCACTGATACAAATGAATGCTATATTATCTTTACACCCTATAATATCAGTTCTTTTAATTGCTTCAATAAGATAATACATGAATTTGACTGCTCATATATTTATGGTTTATGTAAAAAAAATATAAACCTTATTAAGCAATTTGAAACTAATTATATTTGGTCAAATAGAATAAATTATCTAAGTCCTAATGATGGTGATTGTTATAAAGCAATTAGAGCCATTGATAAGAACGTTTTATATGATGATATTTCAATTAAAGAGGAATCACATTTTTTAAATAGAGAAGAATTATCACCATTTATTAATCATAAAATTCACGAGCAAAATATGAAGAGAATTATTAGTATAGTTGATTTTGATATATTTAATGAAAAAGAAAATAATTTTGTTAAATTTAATGATCTAAATATTGAGAATTTTTTTAGACAAAAATCACAGGAAAAAATTGACTTAATGATAAAAGAGGGTACTATTGATAAAAATATTAGAGAAAAATACATCAGTAGAATTGATTATGAGTTGAGGATAATATCAGATTTAAAATTTTTGGAATATTTTTATGTCGTTTATGACTTTATAGAATTTTCAAATAAAAATAATATTTTAATTGGCCCTGGTAGAGGTAGCGCTGCTGGAAGTCTATTATCTTTTTGTTTAGATATTACAATAGTTGACCCAATTAAATATGACTTACTATTTGAAAGATTTTTAAATAAAGATAGAGCAACAAAACCTGATATAGATGTAGATATTCAAGATGATAGAAGAGAAGAAGTTATTAATTACTTATATAAAAAATATGGTAAGGAACATTTTGCTAACATTGTTACATTTCAGAATATAGGCATTAGACAAGCTTTAAGGGATTGTTCAAGAATTTTTCCAAACGAAAAGAATATCATTGAATTTATAGTCAAAAAATCAAAGTCAACTGATTATAAACAATTTGACAATGATTTAAAAAATGTTAAAGAATGAGAACTATTTAAGAAAGAAAACAAACTTATTATATCTATTATTGAAAAAATAGTTGGTTTGCCCAGACAAACAAGTACGCACGCTTCCGGGGTTGTATTTTCATATAAAAAATTAATTGACATCATTCCAGTTAAAACAACATTTGATAGTATAATGCAAACGCAAGTTCCAATGGATTATATTGAAAAATTTGGTCTTATTAAAATGGATATTTTAGGTTTAAAAAATTTAACAATTTTAAATGAAATTCTTAAAACAGAAAATATAGGAAGACACGATCTTTTAAAAATACCATTAGACAATAAAGAGGCATATACTATATTTCAGAAAAGTGACACAGAGGGGATTTTTCAATTTGAATCATCAGGAATTAAAAATGTTTTAAGTCAAATTAACCCGATTAATATACAAGAAATATCAGATGCAAGTGCACTATTCAGACCGGGGCCACAAAAGTATATCGAAATATATGTTAGAAATAAAGCAAATAAAGATACAATTAAGTTTTTAAACGATGAATTGAGGAATATTTTATTTCCAACATATAATGTTATTGTATATCAAGAACAATTAATGAAATTACTTCAAGTAGTTGCTAATTTTACACTTAATGATGCTGATATAATAAGAAGGAGTATATCCAAAAAAAATATCGAATTAATGAACAAATACAAAGATAAGTTCATACGCGGAGGACAGTATAATAATTACTCAAGTGATGATATTGAATCTATATGGCAAATGATATTAGAGTTTGCAGACTATGGTTTTAATAAATCACACGCTATATGTTATGCACTAGTTAGTTATTGATTGGCATATTATAAAGCAAACAAACCAGAATTATTTTATATTGTGCAATTAAATCACTTGTCTCCTGGGGATGAAAAATATAAGAAATATATATATGAAATAAAAAATAAAAAAATTGATTTTGAGAAACCAAATATTAATAAATTGTCTCCTATATTTGCATTAAATCAAAAAAACATTGTGATACCCATTTCCGCTATTAAAAATATATCAAGGTCCTTCACTGATAAAATATGTAGTATTAAAATTGAAAAAACCTCAATATTAAATACAATTAAAAAAATGCAAGAATTTTATATTGATATAAATATTCTAAGGTCACTATTTGCTGTCGGATATTTTGATTCATATGGATATCCAAGAAAGCAACTTATTCATATGGTGGAAAAATTTTTTATTTTATCAAAAATTACTAGAGAATTTGAAATAGAAGTTATTAACGATTTTGTTGATAGTTCAAGTTATATTTCTATGTTGGAAGAAGAATACTTGGGTTTTACAATTACGGGTGATTTATTTTTAGAATTTCGGGAACAAAATAAAAATATAGATACTATATCTTTTTTAGAAGGCAAAAATGCAAGTTCAGCACAAATTTTTGGAGTAGTAAAATATGTTAGAGAAATAAAGACAAAACACGGTGACCTTATGGCATTTGTAAATTTGTTTGATGGTACAGGATCGATTGATTTTACAATTTTTCCAGAGGATTATAAATTATGCAAGTCAAAAATAATTGAAAAAAAATTAGTTATTCTTAATATTAAAAGAAATATATATAAAGACCAAGAAAAATTTATTTTAGCTAATAAAGATGTTAAAAATGTTATCATAGAAAAAAAGGATAAAATATGATTTTAAATAAAGAAGTCTTATTAGTTGATGGAAATTCTATTCTTTATAGGAGTTTTTTTAGTACAAAGGACTTTAACGGAAACACTATGTGTACAAAGAGCGGAGTTTATACTAATGCTGTGCACGGATTTTTAAATTCTTTTTTTAACCTATTGACAAAACATAAATTTACACATATATATTTTGCGTTTGATAAGGGTAAGAAAACATTTAGACATAAAATGTATAATTCTTATAAGGCAAATAGACAAGAAACACCATTTGAACTAATAAATCAATTTGCATTAATTAGAGATTTTCTTAAAAAAGCGAATTTGCAATATTTTGAACTTGATAACTATGAAGCTGATGATATTTTAGGAAATTTATCTATGATATTTTCAAAAGATAAAGAAAATAAAGTCTACATCTATTCAAATGATAAGGATTTATACCAGCTTTTAGATGATAATGTTTTTATCATCAATCCTTCGATTAAATCAAAAAAATTAGAATTATTTACAAAGGAAGATTTGTATAATAAATGATCAATTATTCCAAAACAAATTCCCGATTTTAAAGGTTTGCTTGGAGATGCTTCAGACAATATAAAAGGAGTTAAGGGGATTGGTGAAAAAACCGCTGAAAAATTATTAACTAAATATAAATCCTTAGAAGAACTTTATGAAAAAATTGACACGGTTGATAATGATTCAATTAAGAAGAAATTGTTAAATGATAAAGACAGCGCATTTTTTTCAAAAGAGTTAGCAACCATAATTATTGATCTAAGCCTAACAAATTTTAAAGATGAACCATTTGAAATAAACGTTGATAAGGCGGTGGAGTTTTTAAAAAATTATGAACTTATAACAGTTGCTAGAACTTTAGAATTTAATTTTGGAAAAACTAAAAAGGAAGAAGTAGTTAAGTACCAAATTTTAAAAACATGAGATGATAATTTAATTGCTAATGAAATATACTTGTATTTTGAAACTGAGCAGGAAAATTACCATTTTTCTAATCCTGTTGGTTTTGGAATAGTGTTAAATAATGAAAATTATTATTATGAGCCTATTTTTGATAATGAAAACGAAATAATATCAAGCGATAACAACACCAAAGGTTTTATTGATTTTCTTTTAAAAACAAATATAAATACATATGATTCTAAAAGACTTTTATACTTTCTTTTAAAGCATAAAATAAATATTGATGAAATATCAATAAAAAATGATATGAAATTAGCATGCTACCTAATAAATTCAAATGTTAAATCATCTTTTAAGAGCAATTTTGATGATTTAAATATTGATCATCAACTTCCTGATAGCGATGTTGTGTTTAATAAAGGGAATAAAAAATCATATGATATAGATATTAATTTAAAAGCAAATTACTTTGTATCAAATGCAAATGGCTTGAAAAAATCACAACTTTTATTTAGTCGTAAATTAGAAGAATCAAATCAATTTGAACTTTATAAAAATATTGAAATACCGTTTTCAAAAATTTTAGCAAAAGTAGAATTCAATGGTGTTATGGTTGATCTTAATATCCTAAAAATTCTTAAAGATAACACTAAATTAGAAATAGATAATTTAGAAATTAAAATTAAAAAATTAATTTCTTTACATTCAAACGAAGATATTAATTTAGCAAGCCCAAAGCAATTACAAAAATTTTTATTTAACACCCTACAGCTTTCAAACAATTTAAGACAAAGTACAGATAAAGAAAGTTTAGAATCTATTATTGATAAACACCCAATAGTTCCATTATTAATTGAGTATAGAAAAATTTCCAAAACATATAACACTTACTTAGTGGGTTTAGAGAAATATATAGAAAAAGATAACAAAATAAGAACTATTTATAACCAAACATTAACATCAACTGGGAGATTATCATCATCTGAACCAAATATGCAAAATTTAAGCGTTAAAGACGAAAAACAAAAAGAAATTAGAAAAATATTTATTTGTAATTCAGATGAAAAAATAATAAGCCTCGACTACTCACAAATTGAGTTAAGAATTGTTGCAGATATTGCCGAAGAAGATGATCTAATAAATGCTTTCAATCTTAAAAAAGATATTCATAAAGAAACAGCGTTTAAAATATTTAATATTATTGATGACGACATCACACCAATTCAACGCCAAGTAGCAAAGACTGTAAATTTTGGTATCCTATATGGTCAATCAGAATCAAGTCTTGCTAAAGAATTGGGAATTGATAAAAAGGGAGCGATGAAAATAATTGAAAATTATTATAGTACATATAGTAAGTTAGATTCCTTACAAAAAAAATTTTACTATGAGGCAAAGAAAAATGGATATGTTACAACAATTGGAAATAGAAGAAGATACATCCCAGAATTAAAATCACCTAATTTTCAAATAAAGGAATTTGGTAGGAGAGTTTCCTTTAATTCACCTATTCAAGGAACTGCCGCAGACATTATAAAGGTTGCAATGATTGAAATAGATAAAAGTGACATAAGTGGTGATGTACAAATAATAGCACAAATACATGATGAAATAATTATAATTGCAAAGAAAAAAGAAATTAAAATAATAGAGGAAAAAGTAAAGACAATTATGAGTGACGCTTATAATAAGATGAATAAATATGTAAAAAATAATCATATTTCAAAAGTTAGATTGGAGGTAAATAGTTCAATTGCAGATAGTTGATACTATTTAAAATAATATGCCAGAATTGCCGGAAGTTGAAAATGTTGTAAAGTCAATACTAAAAAATATTAAAGGTTCTAAAATTATCAAAATGTATATTTTATGAAGTAAATTAATTAGAAATATAGATAAAGAAGAATTTATAAAAATAGTTACAAATAAAAATATAAATAATGTGTGGAGAAAAGGAAAATATATAATTTTCGATATCGAAACACATCGATTAGTTTGTCATTTAAGAATGGAAGGTAAATGATTTTTTCTTAAAAATGGTAAGATAGATGAATATAAACATTCTACTGCAGTATTTATTTTTGATAATGGTTGTACAGGATATTTTGTTGACACTAGAAAGTTTGGTACATTTGATCTTGTTAAAAAAGATGACCTCAAACTTATAGCTGGAATCGCAAAATTAGGAACAGATGCTAATGACATTAATATCAATGAAAAGGAAGTGTTTGTAAAAATATCAAAAACAAGCAGGCCAATAAAAACGGTACTATTAGACCAAACTGTAATAGCTGGAATTGGTAATATATATGCCGATGAAATATTATTTAAATCAAATATTCACCCGCTAAAAAAAGGAAAGTCATTTTCTCAGGAGTTAGTTACAAGAATTATAAAAAATTCTAAAGTTATTTTAGACTTAGCTATTTCTTATGGAGGTTCCACGGTTAAAACATTTGAAATTTCGCATGGAAACAGTGGTAATTTTGCCCAGTTTCTTAATGTTTATCAAAGACAAAACAAACCTTGTACGGTTTGTGAGGGTGTAATCAAACGTATTGTTATATCAGGCCGAGGAACGCATTTTTGTGAAAGTTGTCAACACTATTAAATGTGGATAACTTTAAAAAACATAATAAACAATGAGTTTTACACCTATAGTTATTAGTAATTACAAACTAATAATTATTTTTTATTCCAAATTCAAAATTTAGTTGTAAAATATAGTATAGAGGTAATTTATGGAAGAATATAAATATAAGGTTTTAATGAAGAATGACTTTGAGGCTATAGATGAAAAAGCCTTAATTTATCTCTATCAACCAATTATTGGCCTAAAATCCTTAAGTGTTTATAAATTTATGATCCAAGAGTCATTTATAATGAAGCAATACAAAAATATAAACTTTGACTTTTCAAGAATCTTAAAAATTTTGTCAATAAAATATGAAGCGTTGGAAAAATGTCTTAAATTTTTAGAGGCAATGGGGTTGGTTCAACGGTTATCTAACAAAATTAAAAAAAATGTTATTGTTTTTAATATATTCAGGCCTTTAGACCCGATCGAATTTTTTGAAAACACAATTTTTAATTCTGCATTAAGAAAAAAAATAGGTTTTGAAGACTATGAGATAGCTAGACTAATTTTTTCAGATGAAACAAACGCATTTTCAATTGATGAAGGTTTTACAGATAATACCACTAGATTTTATGATGTGTTTTCATATTTACTTGATTCTAAACCCTCTCTAGATTCGTCTATAAATTTTTCAATAAAATTAAGAAAATCAAGTCCATTACTAAATGGATTTGATGAGAATATTATTTTAAAAACCCTTAAAGAAAAAAATATAGATATCGATGTAAAAAACCATGAGCAAATAAATATTTTAAAAAATGTTTATTCATATATTCAAATTGATAATGTTGAATTAGCCAATTTGCTTGTTGATGCATATGATAATAAAAACAAATGTTTTGATAAAGAAAAAATTCAAATTTTAACATCAAAATTTATAGTTAAGACTTCTAATAAACCTTCAAACTTTGTTAATAACACTTCACCGATAGATATTAAACTTAATCAGATGAATTCTTTAACGCCAGAATTATATATTTCGTGTTTAATGAAAAAAGAGTTTGATGATAATCAATATAATGAGTTAATTGGAAAACTAAGAAATAATTATGTTCTACCCGACCCAGTTATAAATTGCATTTTAGATTTTTCATATATACGAGACAATAAAAATATTATTATTGGTAATGTCTTAGTAATTGCAGAAAAAATAACGAGAAAAAATATATTAACGTCTTTTGATACTATGAAATTTCTCAAGGAAGGAAAGTTTTAACATTTATGCATATTGAAGATATAAATTTAAATGAATTATTTAATATTTCAATGAAAAATCCTGTCCTGCAAAAAATATTCAAAGAAAATAAATTAAGTAAGAATATATTAAATAATTACCAAAATTATTCAAATGTAGAGAATTATTTAAAATACGTAGATATTGTTTGTAATTCAAATGAAGAATTGGACAAATGCCTACAAGAAACTAAAGGAAAAAAAATAATTATTAGTTTTTCACTAGGATACTTTTATAACTCACTTGTTGATTGTGAGCATTATTTAGGACTTTATAAACATTTTTCGTGAAAAAGAAATTTTATTCATAAGAACTTTTCTCCAACAAAGTTTGAACAAGATAATAGAAAAAGTTTTTTACCAGAATATCAAGATGTATTAAAGGCAACTGCGAAAATTCTGAAAGGCGGCTCTAAAAAAGGATTGATGATTGAAATATCTCCAGAAGTTAAGAAAGATAATTATTTTAAATTTTTATCATTTAGAATAGCAAATTCAGGTCCTAATGAACCACTTTTTCAAAAAAAAATTATTATCGATAACTATAAAAGTATATTAAAAATGTTTATAGAATCAAATAATAATCAAGGAAATTATATAAATCAGTGAACAATAAAAACCTGTGATATATTATTTTTAGAAGATATTGGTGATGAGAATATAAGTATTTGATCTCGCGATGAAAATCTTTTTGAAATATTAAAATATAGGCTAGATAATAGTCTTTTGACTTTTGTATCTACAAATTATAATAAGAGTGATCTATATAAAATATACTCATCTAAATTTGATAATTCTAAAGGTATCACAAAATCAATGTCTGAAGTGAGGACAAGAAAAATTATAACTTATCTAAATCAACTCACAGATTACTTTGAAATAAAATAATTTTAAATTATGTGTTTAAAAATTAAAAAAACTGCATTTTGATAGTCTATTTTGTTGAAAAAATAACTTTATTACTTATAAAATAGGTATTATTAAAGAGTAGTAAAGAAAGAGGTATAAGATGAAAAAAATAGCGATAAATGGGTTCGGAAGAATTGGACGATTGACATTTAGACAATTATTTGATATGAAGGATATAGAAATTGTTGCGATTAACGATCTAACTGATGCTAAGGTTCTAGCATATCTATTAGAATATGATACAGCGCAAGGACATTTTAAGACAGGTAAGATATCAAGTAAAGATGACCACATTATTGTTGATGGTAAACAAATTAAAGTATTGGCAGAAAGAGATGCTTCAAAATTACCGTGATCAAGTATGAATATTGATTTAGTGGTTGAATCTACAGGGTTTTATACAAGTAAAGATAGTGCAGAAGCACACATAAAAGCGGGAGCAAAAAAAGTTGCAATTTCTGCACCAGCAACTGGTGATTTAAATACATTTGTTTATGGTGTAAACTCAAAAGATATGAAAAAGGAAGATATTATTTTTTCAGGAGGTTCATGTACAACAAACTGTTTAGCATTGATGGCAAAAGTTATTGATGATAATTTCGGAATCGTTGAAGGATTTATGAATACAATTCACTCTGTTACAAATGACCAAAAATTATTAGATCTACCACATAGTGACCTACGTCGTGGACGTGCTGCACCTTGAAATATTGTGCCAACAAAAACAGGAGCAGCAGCAGCAATAGGAAAAGTAATTCCAAATCTAACAGGTAAACTTGATGGATTGGCATTACGTGTACCAACAATTACAGGTTCAATTGTAGACCTAACAGTTGTATTAGAAAAAAAAGTATCAGCAACAGACATTAATACTGCAATTGAAAAAGCAATTAAAGCAGATAAAGAAATGGCAGAAGCTTTCCAATATAATACAGCCCCTATTGTTTCTGGTGATATTATCGGTTCAAAATATGGTTCAATTTTTGATTCTACCTTAACAAATGTTATGGAAGTTAACGGAAAACAACTTGTTAAAGTATTTTCATGATATGATAATGAAAATTCATTTACTTCACAATTTGTTCGTTTAATTAAGAAAGCAATAGCTTTATAATTTAGGAATAAAAAAGGACATATTACTTGTCTTTTTTTATTTTGAAAAATGCTGAGCAAAGAAAAATACATTAAGCTAATATTAAATGAATTAGCCTATAATAGAGAAAAAAATAAACACCCGTTAACGCAATTAACAATTCATAAAGTTATTTATTTGGTTTACGCTTATTTCTTAGCAAAGAATATAGAATTGGCAGATATTGAATTTGAGGCGTGATTATATGGACCGGTTATTAGGGAGTTGTGAGAAAAATACAAATCTTTTGGTTCATCAAATATTAATATTATATATATTAAAGAACTTGATGCTTCTTATGATAATCTTGACAAAAATATAATGAATACTATAAAAAAAATATGTTTCTTATTAACAAAAATGGAAATTTTTGAAATAGTTAATGTAATACATGAACAAAGTCCGTGAAAATTAATTTTTAAGCCAATGCAGAATAAAAAGATAACAAAAAAAGATATTATCAATTACTACAAAAAATATGATAGTGAAATAATTATATATTTAGATAATTTCATTATGAATTAATATTCTTTTTATTGCTAAATTAATAAAAAATAAGAATAAAATAAAGTAAAATATAAATACAAATCAGGAGGAAATTATGAAAAAATCATTAAAAGATATTAGTGTAAAAAATAAAATAGTTTTAGTTAGAGTTGATTTTAATGTCCCCATAAAGGATGGTGTTATAAGTGATGAAAACCGAATAAATGCTGCATTACCAACAATTGAATACTTAGTTGCTAATGATGCTAAAATAGTTTTATTTTCACATTTAGGAAGAATAAAGTCAGAAGATGATAAAAAATCAAAATCATTAGAACCAATTGCTAAGGCTCTACAAAGTAAAATTAAACAACCTTTAGTTTTTATACCAGAAACTAGAGGCAAAAAACTAGAAGATGCAATAAAATCTTTAAAACCAAAAGAAATTCTAATTTTTGAAAACACACGTTTTGAGGATGTTATTAATAACGAAGTTGTTAAAAATGAATCAAAAAATAATCCTGAATTAGGAAAATATTGAGCTAGTTTGGGTGATGTTTTTGTAAATGATGCATTTGGAACAGCACATAGAGCACATGCGTCAAACGTTGGAATTGCAACAAACATAAAGGAAAGTTGTTTAGGATTCTTAGTTGAAAGAGAAGTAGAGATGCTAACAAAAGGTGTACAAAATCCCGAAAAACCATTTGTTGCAATTATAGGTGGAGCAAAAGTTTCAGATAAAATAGCTGTGATTGATAACTTGTTAACAAAAGCAGACAAAATTATTATCGGTGGAGGAATGGCGTATACATTTCTAAAAGCGCAGGGGCACAAAATTGGAAAATCATTATGTGAAGAAGACAAATTAGAACTTGCTAAAAATTATTTGTCAAGATCTAATGGAAAAATTATCCTACCAATAGACTCTGCAAATGCAGAAGAATTTGCCGATGTCAAGCCCACATATTCTGGAGTTGATTTACCAGATGATGTAATGGGGTTGGATATTGGTCCAAAATCTGTTGAATTATTTGAAAGTGTTTTAAAAGGAGCAAAAACTGTTGCTTGAAATGGACCAATGGGGGTTTTTGAATTTAAAAACTTTAAGAATGGTACTGAAAAAGTGTGTGAAGCAATTGCTTCAATTAAAGGTGCCTTTACATTAATTGGTGGAGGAGATTCTGCAGCAGCAGCAATTCAAATGGGATTTCAAAACAAATTTACACACATATCCACTGGTGGAGGAGCGTCATTAGAATTTATGGAAGGTAAAAAACTTCCTGGAATTGAATGTATAAGTGATAAATAAGAAGGAGTGTTAAAATGAATATTGCAGTATTTGGAACAGTAGGTGCTGGCAAATCCACTTTTTGTGATATTTTAAAAGAAAAATTAAAGTATACATTATTTAGAGAACCTTTAGATCATAATCCTTACTTTGAAGACTATTATCGAGAAATGGAAAAATATTGTTTTCAAATGCAAGTTTTTATGTTAACAAATAGGGTAGAGTCATTATTTGAATATAGCAAATGAGACAACACAATTTTTGATCGCTCAATAATCGAAGATCCAATTTTTGTGAGGGTTCAAAGACGCCTAAATATATTTAGTGAAAGAGATTTCAAAACATATTATGATTTTTACAATAAGGTAATAATGAAAATTTTAAATGAAAAATTAAAAATTGATAAAATAATATATTTAAAGGTCACTACTGAAACAGCTATTCGACGCATTAATGAACGTGGTCGTAAGAGTGAAATAGATACGCCAAATGAATATTGAGATGTATTGAATGATGAATATGATAAACTATATTGTGATTTAAAAAATAAATATGAATTTATAGTTATTGATGCAAACACTGATGACTTAGATACAAAAATAAATCAGGCAATTAAGAACCTATAACAATGAAAGTGAGAAAATAAATGACACCACATATAAGCGCAAAAAAAGGCGATATTGCAAAAATAGTTTTAATGCCCGGAGACCCTAGAAGAGCCAAGTATATTACTGAGAAATACTTAGATAATTATAAACTAGTAAGTGAGGTTAGAAACATGTTAATGTTTACGGGGTCTTACAAGGGTTGTGAAATATCTATTGCTGGAAGCGGAATGGGTTGCCCGAGCATTGGGATTTATTCTTATGAATTGTTTAATATGTACGATGTAGATTTAATTATTAGAATGGGTTCAGCGGGTAGTTATATAAAAGAATTAAATGTTTTTGATATGGTTAATACAAAGGAAGCAATGGGAGAAAGTAACTTTGCAAAAATTGCTGCCGGACTTGACGAAAATGTATTAAAACCTGGAAAAAAAATATTTGATATAATAAATGAAACCGCTAAAAAAAATAATATTAGGATATTTGAGGGAAGGGTTCACTCATCAGACGTTTTTTATAGAAATGAAAATTCGTTAAAATTTGCAAATGATAATAAACTTGACTGTGTTGAGATGGAATCGTTTGCTTTATTTGCAAATGCAATTAAATCTAAAAAACAAGCAGCAACTATACTTACAATATCAGATAGTTTTATAACAAATGAAAAAACTTCACCTGAAGAAAGACAAAATAGCTTTACAAATATGATGGAATTGGCATTAGAAAGTGCACTTAATTATAACAAATTGTAGTTTGTGAAATTATACATTTTACTATATAAATAAATCATTAAAATATAATTAATTATTACTTTTTGCAATAGCAACCATGTTAATCCTAAAAAAGTGAGTTAAATAAATAACTCACTTTTTTATTTATAATCATATGATTTTTATAATTTTTTGTATTAATAAAAATTTAACGGAAAATCAAAGTGGTTCTTAAATGGTAAATGTGATATTTTATTAATTAAATTGTCTATAGATGGTTATTAATTATATTTATCGATAAAATAAAAATTAATATTATAAAATTTATTTGCGTTTTCATATTTAAAAGCATCAATGAAGGACTAATTATATCTAATTACAATAAGTATTTTATTTTATAGATATTATTTTTTCAAAAAAAAATAACCATTTACCAGCGAGTAATAAATATTATTTTTTCCACCTTTGGTTACATTGTTTTTGGCTAAAAATTATTTTAATTTTGGTTAATTAATAAACTTTATTACTAAATAAAGAAAAATTTGCATTACTTCTTATTTAGTATAACTGGTATGATAAGAGGATTTATCCTTTTATGTTTAAAAATAAAGGTTGATAATGAACTCCAAATATTTTTTTTGATAGCGGCAAATGTTGGCTTTGGCATAGATAAAACATTATTAACGGCCGCTATAACAATTTGTATTGAATCTGCTATCAACTTTGTATTATCTTTAGCATAAAAACATCCTCTAGTTATTATTCTTGGTGCTCCTCATAGTTTATTTTCTTGTGAATCAATCGATACAATAACTCCTATTAAACCCTTTTTGCTTAATATTGTTCTTTCCTTCATAATGTTTCCAGCTTTTTTTGTAAGATCTTTACCATCGATATAAACAGCGTCTGCATCAACTCTCTCGTTAATGCTTGCTTCTCCGTTTTGGATATTTATTTGATCTCCGTTGGAAACAATAAATACATTGTTCGGTTTTACATTTACTTTAACAGCTGTTTCACCGTGGGTTTTTAACATTCTATATTCACCATGCATAGGCATAAAAAATTTTGGTTTTAGTAAAGAAAATAATAACTTTTGTTCTTCCTGGCTTGCGTGACCTGAGGTATGAACTTTTTTATCTGTGCTATTATCATAAACAACTGCACCTCTTTTTGTTAATTTATTGATAACCGATTCTACACTTGCTCTATTTCCCGGTATTGGACTAGCTGACATAATAATTGTATCACCTTGTGATAAAAATACATTTTGGTGTTCATTTCTACTTATTCTTGTAAGAGCTGCATTTGGTTCTCCCTGGGCCCCAGTACAAATAAATAATAGTTGATTTTGCGGAAACAAACTAATCTCTGACGGCTTAATAAACATTTTATCATCTAACTTAAAGTCACCCAGTTGACGAGATATTTTAATTAATCTTTCAAGAGCTCTCCCAAAAACTACAATTTTTTTTGAATATTTCTTAGCCAATAACATAATGTGTTGAATCCTATGAGCGTTACTTGCAAATGTTGCTATAAATATTCTCCCTGATGTTTTTAAGAAAATAGCTTCTATATTTGAAATAATTGATTGTTCACCAACAGTATACCCCTCAACCTCAGCATTGGTAGAATCAGACATTAATAACTCAACACCATCATTACCAATTCTTGCAAGTCTTTGAACATTGGCTTTATTACCCAATGGTGTTCAATCAAACTTAAAATCTCCGGTTGAAAATATTGATCCATTAGGAGTATCAACTAAAATACCAAAAGCATCAGGAATTGAATGATTCAGTGCCGCAAATGTTACTGAGAAATGTTTTGTAGAATATACATCATTTTCTTTATATTCTCTTACAGTGGTTTTATTTTGCAATCTAAATTCTTTAATACGGTCAATTATTAAAGCTGCTGCAAATCTTGGTGCATATATTACAGGAATTGTAACTTGTTGTAAAAGATATGGTATTCCACCAATATGGTCCTCATGTCCATGCGTTATGAATAGTGCTTTTACTTTCTTGTTATTTTCCACTAAATAATTAAAACTTGGTATTATTGCGCTCACTCCAAGCTCTGATGAATCTGGAAACTTTATACCAGAGTCTATCATTATTAGTTCATCGTCATACTCAATGCAATATGTATTTTTACCCACTTCTTCTAAGCCTCCAAGCGCAAACACTTTTGTAGGAAATGGTGCTTTTTTATATTTTTTCTTTGGAGGTTCTAAATTATCTTCTAATTTAACAACTTCAATTCTTTGAACCAATGATAAATTCTTGGGTGTGCTCTCAATTAATATTTCTTTTTCTTCCATTATATTTTTCCTCTTTTTTCCATTTTATTCATTTTTATCTTTTTATAAATATAAAACAATATGTGTTAATATTTTACTAAAAAAACAAGCAAAAAAGTTTTTTTATGTTGTTTATTTGGTTTTATATTAAAAATCAATCGTGTTCCATTTTAAACGGTTCTTCTTTATTAATATGATCATAATATAGCGTTGCATTAATATGGTCAAGTTCATGTTGAAAGACAATTGCCTCATACCCTCGTAGTGTTTCAAAAATATGTTCATTTTTCAATTGGTCTCAGTACTCAACTTCTATTTTAAAATTTCTTGGAACTATTCCCTTTTGATCATTGTCAACACTTAGGCACCCCTCTCCCACTTTGATCGCGCAAATCTGTACACTTTTAGATATTATTTTTGCATTTACAGCGGCTATCTCTTTTAAGGGTTTTTCTTCATGATTATCAATTCTTATATAAAATAAATTCTTATTTACTCCAATTTGAGGTGCAGCAAGACCAACAGCCGGTCTTAAATAGTCATTATTATTTTCTTCAATATTTTCGTTTTCATCTTGAGAGTATTTTACAAAGTCAATTAATTTGTTCATACAAATAATTTCATCATCGTTAAGAATTTCTACATTCATAACATTTCTAGACTGTTTTCTAATCACTTCTTTGTTGGTGTCTTTAAATAGTCATGAGTTAGATGGTTTCTCCAGCTGTTTAAAATAATATGGTTTATTAAATTTCATTTTATATTCTTCCTATATACTAATTTATTATATTATATTATTTTTTGGCACTCATTTGATTAAAAAATATGTTATTTTTTTATGTTTTAAATTTTTTGAAGGTGTTTAGATGTGTTATAATTATATAAATAAAAAAGGAAACATGAGAATTATATCTGGAAAGCATCGTGGTAAATTGTTGCATACTTTAGAGGGGAAAAGTACTAGGCCCACATCATCTAGAGTTAAAGAAGATATGTTTAATATTCTTAATAACTACATTATCTTTAAAGGGAAGGTTAGTTTAGACTTATTTGCAGGAAGCGGAGCATTATCAATAGAAGGTATATCTAGAGGAATAAAGAAAGCTTATATTAATGATATTTCTCCACAAGCTATTGAAGTAATAAAAAAAAATTTATCGATGTTAAAAGAAGATATTTATCAGATTATGATGTATGATTGGAACATTTGTTTTAATTATATTAAGGAAAAGGTTGATGTTATCTATTTTGACCCACCATTTGCAGAGCATAATTATTATTATCAATTTCTTGAGTTTATTGATAGCCACGATGTTCTAAATAAATATGGTCTCGTATCAATACAAAGTGAATTTGATTTACCAATAGAAAGTGTTAGTCTTGAAATACTAAGAAAGAAGGTTTATAAAAATAAATATTATTATTTGTTAAGGAAGGTATAGGTGAATTTACATATGAAAAAAGGAAAAATAATAATAGTCTCGGGTCCTAGTGGAGTTGGTAAGGGAACGGTTAACAAAGCGCTTTTAGAAGAAAAAGATTTAAAACTTGTTACTTCTGTCTCGATGACATCTCGACCATCTCGACCAGGTGAAATTGATGGTGTTAATTATCACTTTGTAAGCCGTGAAACATTTGAGGAACATATTAAAAATAATAATTTCCTTGAATATGTTGAATTTATTGGAAATTACTATGGCACACTTAGACAAACGGTTTACGAAACAATAATAAAAGGGGACAATGTTGTTTTAGAAATTGATGTTGTTGGTGCAAATAAAATCATTAGATCAGAAAAATCAGAAGACTTGGTTTCAATATTTTTAACCCCCCCAAATTTAAAACATCTTGAAAACAGGTTACGCGGACGCGGAACTGAAACAGAGGCAATAATAAGACAAAGATTAAATAAAGCGTTACTAGAAATACCATTAAAACATAATTATCAATATGCTGTTATTCTTGATACAATTGAAAATACAATTTCTAAAATAAGGGATATTCTTTTAAAAGAAAATTGTTTGGAAGAAGATTATAAAAATAGCTACTATTATAAAATGACTTCAAAAATTGAAAAAATATTAAAAGAAAAATATATGTTTTTTATTGATAATTGGTATGACAATATAAAATCTATTGGACACAATATAGACAAGAATTTAAATCTTTTTAATTATATGCGCGTTTTGTTGGCCGAAAGAATTTATAAATATATTCTTGCAAATACACTTTTTGCAAATGTTTTTAGAGATGAGTTTATTCAGAAATATGTAGAAAAATATATTCTTGATTTTAACTTCTATAGTATAGATCAATCTGAGTTTACTGAAAGTCATGATTTATAGTAGACTAACAATACAAAAGATTTTATGTAATGTCCTTATTAAGGACAAACATTCAAATTCTGAACTAAATAATTTAGCAAAACTTGATATATATAGTAAGAGAGATTTTTCTTTCATTACAAAAATAGTATATGGTGTTCTTGAAAGAAAAATACTTTTTGATTTTTTAATAAATGATATTATAAAAAAATCTACTAAAATAAATCTAAAAATATGAATTTACATTTTTTTATATGAAGTATATTATTTGAATAAAAATAAGGCATTGGTTGCAAATGTGATTGTAGATATAGTTAAAAAACAAAGATATACATATTATAATTTTTTAAATGCTATATTTAGAAAAATTTCAAGCTCTAATATTATTAATAAAGATATTCCAAGTTTAAAAATAAAATACAGTATAAGCGATAGTTTATATTTGCTCTTAAGAAGTAATTTCTCGAAAGAGGAAATAGAAACTATTGCAAAAGGATGATTTCAAAGTAAAAAAATAACTTTCCGAATAAAAGAGGATGATCCTAAAGTAGTTAAAAAATTAATGGAGGAAGGTGACCGTTTTAACATTCTTCAGAACAATAAATATAAATTTTGTTATGAAGCTAATAGTGATATCTTTAAATCGGATTTTTTAAATTCCGGACACATATATTTTCAGGACTTACAAGGTATGCTTGCTGTTGAAATATTAAATCCAACCAAAAACAAAAAAATATGAGACATGTGTTGTGCTCCTGGGGGAAAATTATTACATATATATGATAAGGTGAAAGATCAATCAAAAATATATGCAACAGAAATTAATGAAAAAAAATCAATTATTTTAAAAGAAAATATCACCAAATGAGGATGTAAAAATATAAATCTCCAAATGACAGATGCTCTCAATTTTAATGAAAGTAACTTTGATTATATATTATTAGATGCCCCCTGTTCATCTACCGGTACAATAAACAAGAATCCCGAGGTTAAATTGAAGACTATCAATAAGGATAGTTTTAATAACATATTAGATTTACAAAAAAAATTATTATTAAAAGCTGCTACTTCTATTTCTAAAAATGGAACACTAATATATTCTACTTGTTCCATTTTAAAACAAGAAAATAGTCAGCAAATTGAATATATTATTAAGTTATTTCCTAATCTAAAACTAATTAAGGATTATATTTGGTTAGGACCAGAATACAATAATTGCGGATTTTACATAGCACATTTAATTAAAGAATAAATCTATATAAAAATGTATAATTAATATTAAGGAGATGCTATGGGTTTTTGAGCAAATTTAAAAGAGAAACATAACCAAAAAAAGGAAGAAAAAAAACATTATAAAGAAAATAAATCAAATCTTGCTTTTGGAAAAGAAATAAAAAAACTAAGCAAAAAACATAGAAAACTTGATAACGAATTTTTCGAAGATTTGGAGGCACTTTTAATTGGAACCGATATGGGTGTTAAGATGACAATTAAAATTTCAAATAATGTTCAAAAAAGAATGAAAAAAAATTCAACATTTGAAGATATTAAGGAAATATTAGTTGAGGAAATGTATGATTCTTACAATGATTCTGGTAAGTGAGTTAAAAAATTAAATTATGTAGATGGAAGGATTAATATCTTTATTATTGTTGGGGTAAATGGTGTTGGAAAAACTACTAGCATTGCAAAGCTAGCTAATTTTTATTCTAAACAAGGTAAGAAAGTTTTAATAGCAGCCGGAGACACATTCAGAGCAGGTGCTGTTGAACAATTGCAAGAATGAGTTGATAAAAGATTAACTAATGTAGATCTTGTCAAAGGTTCTAAACCCAATCAAGATCCCGCTAGTGTAGTGTTTGATGCAATTGAAAAAGCAAAAAAAGAAAAATATGATTTATTACTTATAGACACAGCGGGTCGTTTACAAACTAAACAAAACTTAATGAAGGAATTAGAAAAGATAGTTGAAATTATTCATCGATTAGATAAGAAATCACCTCATGAAAGATTACTTGTAATTGACTCTACAACAGGGCAAAACGGTATTAATCAAGCACTTAAATTTTCAGAGGCAACTGATGTAACGGGAATCATTCTTACAAAAACGGATGGAACAAGCAAAGGTGGTATTGCACTAGCAATTAAAGATTCATTAAATATACCAGTTAAACTAATAGGTACTGGTGAAACTGTCGATGACCTTGAGGAATTTAATTTAAATGAGTATGTATATGACTTAGCTAAAGGATTTATGGATGATGAAATAAATGAGTAGTTTAGATTTTAAAAGAAAAGATTATTATAATCAAATTTATGATTATTATAAATTGATGTTAACTCACAAACAAAAACAGTATTTTGAATTATATTTTCAAAACGATTATACCTTAGAAGAAATTGCAGAACAATTTAATGTGACAAAATCAGCTATTCATGATAGCATATCTAAGGTCACTAAAATTTTAGATTCACTCGAAGAAAATATCGGTCAGTATAAAAGGGTTAAGAATATTAAATTAATATTAAGATCATTTGAAAAAGGAGATATTAGTAAGTTTCAGATGATTAAGCAAATAGAAGAGGAACTTTAATGAATATCTTAGTAATTGGAGACATCTTTGCAAAACCTGGAAGAATGGCAATATCCCAATTGTTGCCAAATTTAATTAAAGAAAATAAAATAGATTTTATAATTGCAAATGGAGAAAATATTTGCCATGGTAAGGGAATAAATATTAAGTCATATGATTTGTTAATCAAAGAAAATATTGATGTAATTACATCCGGGAATCATATATTTAAAAATAAAGAAGTTGATGAGTTATTTAAGAATTATAAGAATATTTTAAGACCTGCAAATTGATATAAAGGTGTACCCGGTCATGGTAGTGTCTTAGTTGAAAAAAATAACATAAAAATAAGAGTGACAAATATTATGGGAAAAGTGTTCATGGATTATTGCAATAATCCATATGAGGCTATGGATAAAATTATCGCTCTAAATGATTGAGATATACATATAGTTGATTTTCATGGGGAAGCTTCGGCTGAAAAAATTGCTTTTGCATATAATTATGATGGGGTTATATCGGGTGTTGTTGGTACACATACACATGTGCAGACAGCAGATAATAGAATATTACCAAAAGGGACAGGATTCATTACAGATATAGGTATGACAGGGTGTTATGAATCGATCATTGGAGCAGACATTGCCTCAATATTAGAAAAAGAAAAATTTAATAAAACAATATCAATTAAACCTGCAAAAGGAAATTTTCAATTATGTGGGGTCATATTAGCTTTTAAAAATAATATATTAAACACAATAAAAAGAATCAATATTAAATCTATGTAAGGATAAAAATGGATAAAATTTTCAAATATAAGATACTATTTTATTTTTTATATTTTTTTGTAGCTGCATTTATTTTGTTTTTAATTAATAGAATTATAATTAAAATAATAAATTGTAATTCATTACGATCTAAAATTGAGAAAAAACAAAAAGGTTTACTTATTAATAAAAATAAGTATATATGTTGTGACCTAAATGAGTTAGAGTGTAAATCAGAAATAAATAAAAGAGATAAAATTGTTATAATTGCCCCTGATTTATTTGAACCATTATTTATTTATGATGATTTTATAGGCTATTTATCCCACCAAGACATTTGTGATTATTTTATTTATAAACAAAGAAATATGTTATTAATTCAAAAGGAAAAAAGAGTATTAGGAAATTATTTAGAGGATTTATTAGACATTATTAATTATTTCAAAGAAAAGAATTACTATAAAGAAATAGTATTGATAACAAGTGGCTTATTTGCAAATTTATCATTAACTATTTCAAATAAAAATATAGTTGATAAAATAATAGTGCTTAACTATGCAAATAAAGGGTTTAAATATGAAAATAAATATGCAATGAAATTACATATAAATACTATATTATTTCAGTACAATCCTATCCCTTGCAAACTGGATAAAACCACTTTATCTGGGGAAAAACTTTTTGATAAAAAAATAATTGAATATCATCTTGAATTTGCTTTTTTTTCATCTGTGATATATTATCAAATGTTAAAAGCTATTAAAAAATTTTACAATAGCGTGAATAAGTCAAAAGCAGTTATTTATTTTAAAAATTCAAAAAATAATAATAATTTGAATGCAAAGAAATTTGTAAAAATGCTTAGTTTTGTAAAATCAGAATATGAAGTTGAAATTTTTAATGATTCTAGCAATTTTTTTCTAAATGATGCAGAAAAATTGATAGTTTTCAACTCAATAATTAGTATAATTTAGAATGAGGTATGTGTATGAAAAATTTATTTACAAGTGAGGCTGTTTCTGAAGGTCACCCAGATAAACTTTGTGATCAAATATCAGATGCTATATTAGATGAATGTTTACTTCAGGATGTTAACTCTAGATGTGCAGTAGAGTGTTTTTTTTCTAATGAATTATTAGTAATTGGTGGAGAAATATCAACAATGGCTAAAATAAATTATGAAAAAATTGCTAGAGATATTATTAAAAATGTAGGATATGATGACTCAACGATAGGTGTTGATTATAGGACAGTGGAAATTATTATTAATATTAGCACTCAATCTCCAGATATTTCTCAAGGTGTAGATAGAGTAAATGAAATAGGGGCGGGAGATCAGGGAATGATGTTTGGTTTTGCGATAAATGAAACAGAATCATTAATGCCATACCCTATTATGATTGCGAATGATTTAGTTCATATTGCTACAAAGTTGCGAAAAAAAGGAATCTTCAAATTTGCAAAACCAGATATGAAATCACAAGTAACCATTGATTATACAAATAAAGCTAACCCTAGAATCGACACAATATTAATGTCTGTCCAACATGATAAAAATTATGATAAAAATATTTTTGAAAAATTTATTAAAGATAATATAATGAAGGTTATTGCACTAAGATATAATTTGAATACTGATTATTCTGTATTAATTAATCCAACAGGAAAATTTGTTATTGGTGGGCCAAAAGGAGACACAGGTCTCACTGGCAGAAAAATTATGGTAGATACTTATGGCGGATTTTCACGTCATGGGGGAGGAGCATTTTCAGGAAAAGACTACACAAAAGTAGACCGAAGCGCATCATATATGTGCAGATATGCTGCTAAAAATATTGTTGCAGCTGGTATTGCAGATTGCATAGAAATCCAGGTCAGTTATGCAATAGGTGTATCTAAACCCATTGCAATTTATTTTGAAACTTTTGGAACTAACAAAATAAGCAATGAGGTCATTAGCAATATTCTTAAAACAGAATTTGATTTTTCTGTTGGTGGTTTAATAAACTATTTAGACCTAAAAAATGTCGGATACTTAAGAACCAGCAAATATGGGCACTTCGGTAAGAAAGAATTTCCTTGGGAAAAACTTGACATGAATAATAAGTTAATAAAATACTTATAATTGTTATTGTTGCTAAATATTTTTAAAACATTATAAATCAATTATTTAAGCTATTTTAATGTATTTTTTTTACTCAATTTTTAATTTATCAAGATTTTTTAATTTATCTTGGTCAAATTATTATAAAATTAATATAGGTAAATTAAGGTGAGTAATTTGAAAAATATAGTTAGTAATAATGAATTAAATTTGAAAAATAAAAAAAATGATATTCAAAATAAACGCAAAAATATTAGAAATGTTGATTTGTTAAAGAGAAATCTATTTAGGATTTGTATTCTTGCTTTTATTGGTGGTATTTTTATTTTGTTATCAAGCATAGATATGATATATCGTTTCACAGATCCTAAAAGATTATCAAAATTTATTAGCGATGGTTTTATGGGAACCAATAAAAATAAGTTTTACTTTAATATTATTCATTTTTATGGAATTTTGTTCGGTTATATTGGAGCAATCATTATTTTATTTTATGCAATATTGATATTGACCTATATCTTTATTAATAAGGCATATAAAAGATTTTTGTGGGGAATTACAATAGCCAATGCTTTTATAGCGATATTATTAGCAATTGCTATAATAGTGCTATTAACACAAATTCTTTATGAAATTAAAACAACAAAGTTTTCAATGGGAGAGAGTGATTATACTTTTAAACCAGCGAGCTGAGTTGCAAAGGCGATAGGTGTTGTGAGTATATCTGCAATTGGCGGAAAAATGAACTATCTTATATGGGTTGTTGTCATAGCTATGGTTTATTCTGGTTTGGGCATTTTACTTTTTATTTTATGTAGTTTTTCTTTATTAACCGGAAACAAGATTATTTCACCAGAAGTTATAAAAAACAGCAATAATAAAAGACTAAAAAGAAAATTATCAAATAAAGAAAAAAGAAGCATAAAAAGAACCGCAAATCAGGAAAGGCGAGCGGAAGCATTCATTAAAAGAGAAAATATAAAGCGAGAGAAGGGCATCACTTTATTAACAACTGAGAAAACAAAAAAATTTAAGAATGGCAAAAAGACAATAGAAAATAATAACAAACAAAATTAGAAGGAATTTTTATGGAGAGAGTAAAATTCAGAACAACATCTACAACAAAAGGAATAATTAAGGATGTTTTTTGTAGGGAATCGGATAATATATATAAAGGAAAAGAGTTATTTTCTATTGCTATGGATCAAAGTGAATTAATTGTAAAATCACATATCGATGGTAGAATAAAAAAAATTTATGTATCTGTTGGAAAAACTATTAAAGATACTGATATTTTATGCGACATACTAACACAAGAAGAGGCCGATTATAAAAACTCTAATATTGAAAAATTTGACGAAGAATCTGTAAATACATTTAATTCTGAATTTGATATAAATGATTTATTGTCAGATGAATATATTAGTGACCAATTTGAAAATGACTATGACGATAGTTTTGTTGATAATATATTAAAAGAGAAAACTATTACTGATCAAATATTTAAACAAAAAGATACTAACAATACAATTATGAGTCATTATGACGATGTGGTGGATAAATTAACAGATGAACAAATTTCACCATCACTAAGTAAGGTTTTGATTTCGCTCCGCAAGGAATTATTATCGCTATTGGTTTTTAATAAGGAATTATCTGAAAAAATAGAAGATTTTAATAAAAATGAAATTAATAATGCTAAAAAAGAAATAGAAGATATAAATTTAAAATTAAATAAATATTCACAAAAAAACACAATGAATATTGAAAAAAGAATAACCGATATAGAATCTAATTTATCTACAGAAATAAAAAAATTAGCAGATAGATATAATGGATTACACTCTCAAATTACTAAAGCAAAAAACAGGACCGATGAAATTAATAGTAAAGTTGAAGAAATCATCCTAAGTTTAGGAATAGGTTATGACGATTCAAATCTTATTGAAAAAGTAAAAATATTAGATGATGGAATATCATCTCTTAAAACAAAATTAAACCTCATTGAGGAAAATATAGATTCAAAAGTAATTAACTATGATGATGTAAGAATAGTTGCAAAAATTAAAAATTTATCAGATACTATTTTAAATATGAAGACAAAGATAGATCTTATCGATGTAGATTTAATGGGTTCTAAATTTGATGAAAAGTTTGAGGCATTTAGTAAATCTCAAAAGAATATAAAGGAATTGCTTGAAAATAAGATTATTACAGTTAACGATGATGTTGAGAAAATTGCAATACAATTGAACAATTTAGAATTTAAAATTAGTCAAAATCTACATTCTAAAGATAAAAACAAAAACTATGATGAATTATTTAAAGCTATTGAGAAAATTACTATTAAAGCAGACAAATTTGATGTTCAAAATGAGGATATCAAGAAAAATATTCAGCACTTATTGGGTACTGAAAGCAAGATTAAGAAAATAGAAGATAATATAAAATCTCTTCCTAGTTTATCTTCAATTGAAAAAACAAAGGAAATGATAAATAATTTAAATGATAAAATTAATTCATCACGTGAATCAATGACCTTAGGTCCTCTTAAACAAAAAATTGCACATTTAGAAATACAATTGAAAAATATACCTTCATTAGCCTTTTTAGATAAATTGGAAGAAAGAATTAATAATCTTGATTCAAAACTAAAGCAAGAAAAAGATAAAAATATAGAAAGTAAAAAAGAAATAATTGAACTAAAAAAAATAGTTAATAAACTGAATAAAAATATAGCAATATCGCAAAAACAAAAATCAACAAATAGCAACGATATAATGGTCCATATAAACAAATTTGAGATGGAATATTCTCTCACTAATTTGGTACAATTTTATGAGGAGAATGCTTTTTATATAAATACCCTTGATTCTCCTGTTAGAATTGATTTTATTTTTTATAAATCTATTCAACAAGCAATTGAAACAACAAATCTTATTAAGATAAATAATTTAACAATTCCTAAGTTTTCGTCTCAAAAAGAAGAGGGTATTACATATAAGGCTATATCATTTAAGGATAAGTCTCTTGATGAAATCTATGAAAAGCATGATAAAGTCGCTAAAAGAACAGATAAAATTGGCAAAGTTTCCATAACGGATAAAAAATATTATAATAAAATATGAGATGTTTTTGAAAAAACATCTACAGCTGAGGTATTAATAATATTCAATTCAATTCAAAGGAAGAATACACCAGAAAATAAATCTTCATTACCTGTAGAATTTTACATTAAAAGCAACATTAATAATGATAAAATAGATAAATTTTTACTGGAATTAGACAAACTTATAAGTAAACCACAATTAATAGATTAATTTTTAGGAAAGAGATAATTTAATATGATAAGCATAAAAGATATTAATCAAGATATAAAAACAGTACAAATATTAGTTAGATGTGACAAAGTTTTATCAAATATATCAAATAATGGTTCAAGCTATATGGCTATTCATCTTGTTGACCCCACAGGGAGGATTGAAGCCAGATTATGGAATTCATCCAAGAGCGATGAGGGTGCTTTTATAGTTGACAATCTCTATTTAGTTGAAGGGAACGTTGTCATATATAAAAATATTTTACAACTTAAGATAAATAACTATAAAGTGGTTAGTAATGATGAGTTAAAAAACTTTGGTATTAAAGAAGACGATTTTTTTCATAAAGCAAATATTGATATAGAAAAGGAATATAAATTTATAATTGATTTAGTTTCTAAGTTTAAAAATAAGACATATTCAATCATAACATTAGAATTATTGAAAAATAATGAAAATAAATATAAGACATATCCGGCGGCAATGACAATTCATCATAATGTAATAGGTGGTTTATTATGACATTCTGTTAGCTTGTTAAAAGCTGCAATTGCCCTACAACCTGTCTATGAATATTGTGATGTTGACTGAGAATTAGTTTATGCTGGAACAATTTTACATGATATTGGTAAAGTAATTGAGATGAATAGCAAAAGAGCAACTAATTACACATTAGCTGGTAAATTAATGGGTCATATTTCGATTGGAAATGCTCTTGTTGAGGAAATGGCAAAAAAATTCCAATTTAATCTATCTAGCGAGTCATATGAGGATGTTATTCGCTTACAACACGTTATTCTTTCTAGCCACGGTAAATATGAATTTGGGTCGCCAGTTGAACCACAATTATTAGAAGCAATTATAGTTTCATCACTTGATCTTTTAGATTCAAGTATTAATCATATTGATTCAGAATTAAAAAAAATAGATATTGGTAATTTTACACAAAGAATTATTTACCAAAATAATAGAATGTTTTTCTCTCATTATAAAAAAAAT
This sequence comes from Spiroplasma endosymbiont of Aspidapion aeneum, assembly GCF_964031045.1. Lineage (NCBI taxonomy): Bacteria > Bacillati > Mycoplasmatota > Mollicutes > Entomoplasmatales > Spiroplasmataceae > Spiroplasma > Spiroplasma endosymbiont of Aspidapion aeneum. The sequence goes on from NZ_OZ034994.1 coordinate 145,005, forward strand.
AAATAGCTTAAAAAAAACACACTAATTTTTAAATTAGTGTGTTTTTAACTATTTAGTAATAATTTTAAGAACCTCAGTAAGAGGTTTTTTTTCAGTTCCATCCTTATTAAGTTTATATATTAAACCCAATTCTTTTTCATATTTTGGAATAATATGTTCGTGATAATGAAATACTACTTGGAAGGCTTCACTGCCATTGTTTGATGTAAAGTTAAATCCTTTTGGTTTTAACTTATTTTTTAATAATAATGCCACCCTTTTTCTTGTGTGTGAAACTCTTGTTAACATGTCTTCATCTGTAGATATTAGATCATTTGAATGTTTTTTTGGGATAACTAATGTGTGGCCAACAGTAACTGGCGAAATATCCAATAGTGCCATTGTTCATTCATCTTCATAAATTATATTTGCGGGCATTTGTTTATTTATAATATTGCAAAACAAACAATCATTCATATTTTACCGCCTTTTTAAAATACTTATTTATAAATAAGATTTAGCTATTAATTATCTTCCCCACTTTTAATATATTTTCCAATTTCATCGTATAATCCTGAATAATAAATATCATCTGGGTCAATATATTTTGAGTAAATAACAGATTTTGCCAATGATGTAATTGAGCTATCCTGACAAATTAAATATTGAATATCATTTAATATTGAATTTTTTATTGTAGAATCCATTGATGTTACATCATTAGAATGGAGTTCTGTGTTTATGTCATAATTTCATACATCATTGTATCCATTGCTATTTGATGCTGTTGGACCTAAATTTAGTGCAACTGAGTCATCGTTGCTCCCTGTAAGTTTATAGTCCTGTAACAATTGAATAGTATATATAGGTAATGCAAGCACAATTTCATGATAGTTATTATCTGACCCATTTGGGGTATATCAGTAATAAGGGTTATATTTTACAATTCCACCGCGAGAATTATAATTTTCGATATTTGTCTCATACTTTTCATTAGCTATTGGGCTTGTTCCAATAGCTGTTGTTCCATTATATATTGTCATCCCCTTATAACCTTGAAGTCCCATATATGGGTCATAAGATAGTGAATCCGGGTCTATTTCGATTTTCTTTTTATCTTTATCATTAATAGCATTGATGATATCTTGTATTGATCCTTTATCATTAAGAGTACCATCGTCATTAATTATATTATTATTTTTTAATTCTGTTAATCGTTTATTAACCTCTTCATCTCATTGTGCTTTATATTTAATCGTTCAAACTAATTTAACATTAGTAGTTAATTTAGAAGTTTTAGAAGTTTTTCATGATTGTGCCATGTTAAATAACGGTGAAGCACTATTAATAAAAGGTTGATATGAGTTATTAACTTTTCTTATGTTGTACATGGTTGAATCACCATAAGCTAAAGTAAGGGCGTTTTCCCAAGCACTTGCTTTAATAGAGTTATTAAAATAATCTTGAAATCTTAATCTAACAGCTGTTTTTGATGTTATTTGTCCCGCGGTATCATTTGGAACAATTTTATTAACACCTTTTAATTTTTCCTTCTCATTTGAAACGAGATAAAATTTATATTCATCTTTTGACTTAAATTCTGCAGTAAGCTCTTCCAACGTTGGTAAATTAGTTTCAGTATTACTTGTATCACCATTTTCATGAAAAAAACTCCATTTTTTTAGAGCACTATTACTGCCAGTTTTTTTATAATAAATTGAATAGTAATTGTTATTATCAAATTTTAAATCAATTTTTCCCCCAGAGGTATTATTTACATCTTCTTTTGTATGCATATTTAGGGTGTATAAATCTGCAATTTTTGTATAATCTAATCTATTATCAGATGTTATTGATGATGTATATTCTGTAAATAATTTGTCTTCTAGTACAGTATCTAATTTGTTTTGCCAAATTGATGAGTTAAAGCTTTTGACATTACTATACTTAGACAATCCTAAATCTTTGTTAATTGAGTTAGTTGATTCATAAGCGTATTGAAGACTTGATGCCTCATTTATCATACTTACCAATTGTGCCTCAACTCCAGATTTTGCCATATCGCCAAAGTCAAATCAAGCTTCATCATAATCAGGGCCCAAAATCTTTGCAATAATAGATTTTATTAAAGTTTTATTATATTGAATAGAATCATCATCTATCCTTGCATTACAAGAAACTACAGTAGCCGCCAATGATGAACCTATTGTAAAAGCTCCCAATATACTTAATAATTTTTTCATTCTTTATTTTCTCTTTCTATTATTAATTATTTTTTGTTGGCATTCACCAGATAGAACCAACTATTGGTGGAAGCTCACTATCTTTAAATGAATCTTGATTTAATACACCTTTTGGGTAGGCGTCATCTGTTTTTTCATTTAGCGTCTTTTTTCATGTGTTATATGCTTTTGTAAAACTTTGAGAAGAATTAGAGGCAATAACACTATCAATACTATCTAATGCATTAGCATATCAATCTCCAAGATTTTTTGATAATTCCTTTGTTTTAGTAGATTTATCTTCAGCAGAGAAAACAATAAACTTACCAATAAAGTCCGCATTAGAATAAGTTGTTTTAGTTGTTGAGTCTACAATTATATTTTTAAAGTAGTCAATTATATAGGTTGTTCATTCGTATTCACCTGTTGTAGATGGTTTATCAGTTTGATTTGCTCATGTTTTCACAGTTTTCATAATATCGAATTTTGTAGCAGAACCGGCTGTAGAAGATAATAATGAATTATTCAATAATCATTTTAAATATTGGTTAGAAATACTGCCATTTAGTAGGTTGTAAGTGCTTGTTTTATCATCTGGGTTAATTTTATTAACCTGAATATTTGTAACTTTTTCTAAATCGTTCATATCTGAAAACTTTTTAAATGCTTGCAACTCCTTTAAAGTGTCTGTATCAATTTTTTCCTTCGTGGTATCGATATATTTTGATTTCTTCTCAGATTTGTCACTAGCAATAACTGAAGCTAGTAATTGGTCATAGCCATCAATGTGATATATAATTAGACCATTAGATGTAATAATGGCAATATATCCTGGTGCACCCTTAATTGATGCATACATATTACCATCCTTACTACGATCTATTTTCATAAGAACTTTGCTATACAATTCATCAGATGCAGATTGTGCTTTTAGACCATCATCCACTCCACTCGAGCTTAAATCAATTTCTTGATTATTAGAAGATGTTGTTTCATTATGATTTTTTTTAAACACATAATCATATATAGCGCTTCTAACGTCTTGTTCATAGTCAGCAGAATTTGACAATGTTAATAATGTTGAATTAATAGTTGCTGTTGCATCTGTATATTTTTTTGATATATCGGCAGAATTTGACATAAGAGTTTTTCAATTTTTATCTACATCTTCATTAGATTTTTCCGCTTCATCTTTATTCATCACTTTTGTCTTTGGTGTAACAAATGCGTCACTTAAGAATTTATTAATCTCTTTAGCTTCAATATCATTTAGTCCGGAAAAACTATCCTTAGATATGCCTTTATCAAATGAAGCATTAGTTGCAAATGGGAATTTAATAAAACTTGTTGCAAGAGGTGCTTTTGTTTCATATCATTTTTCTGCAAAGTATTTTTGTGTATTAGACAAATAACCGGTTCTATATATAGAGTCTGATGAAGTAAACTGACTTACATCAGATGGCACGGCACTTATAATTTGATCTATCTTTATACTATTGTCATCACTATTAATAAACTTTGCCTTAATATTTTCAGCTGTAACATCGGTAGAACTTTCATTAACTCATTTATCTGGGCCTTCTAAATATGAATATTGTGAATTTCATATTTGAGTAGCAGCTTGTTTGTTGTCACTAACTCAGGAATCTTGATTTGTTGCAATTGCAAAACTTTGTAGTTTTGTTCTTACTTCATCTTTTTCAACTCAAGTAACACCAAATTGATCAGTATTTAACAAGAATTTTTGTAGAGTTGATGATGCTGAATAATCAGCGGATGTTAGCATTAAGCTTGCCTTATATTTTTTTTCTAAAAATCCAACGTCAGCATTTTTTGATTTAGATTGATAAAGAGGGAATTTTCCAGCTAAATAATCTCTTCATTTTCCGCTTCATCTTCATCCATAATCAGATTTATATGTTGCTCTTTCTCTCTCAATTTGTGAATCAGCTGAGCTATTGATATTTGAAAAAGCTTGTTGCATACTTTTTATTAATGTTGAACTATAATATGGAGAATCTTCATTATTATAGAGTTTAGATAAAGAACCTCCATCCTTACTTCCAGATAAGAATGAAATGTCCAATAAATTTGTAAAGTCATTGACAAATGTTTGGCGACTAGCTGAATTAGACTCACTTACCAGTTTATACAAAACATCAGATGCTGTAATTGTTGATATTCCGTTCTCGCCAATTTGTTCAAGAAAGTTTACTAATATAGAATCTCCATCTGAACTTGTCTGTTCATATTTATTACATGATACAGTAATTGTTGCGCTAGTACTAATTAATGAAAGGGAACTTAGCAATGCAATTAATTTTTTCACTATTTACCTCATTTTCTACCTTAATATTTTATAACAAATCGTGTTATAAATGGTTCTTTTTTTAATTTTTAGGTTTTGATTTTATAAAAAAATCCCCTTGAATACTGGCTTTTATACAATTTATGATAATAATAAAATCTTATATTTTTTTTGGCCAAAAATATTATAAGATTGCATTTTATAAACTTGTCAAGTATATAATTCTTTTATTAATGTATAATAAATATGTGATAAAAATTAATGCATTCGAAGGAGATAAAAATGAATAAATTACAAATTAAAGACCTATGAGTTGATATTGATGAAAAGAGTATATTAAAGGGGATAAACCTAGAAATAATTTCTGGAGAAACTCACGCGTTAATGGGTCCTAATGGTAATGGTAAGTCAACACTATTAATGACAATTATGGGAAATTCTAAATATATAGTTAAAAAAGGGGACATTATTTTAAATGGTAAGTCAATTTTAAAACTATCTGTTGACGAAAGAGCAAGATTGGGGATTTTTTTAGCTATGCAAAACCCAGCTGTGATTCCTGGTGTAACCAATCTTGAGTTTCTAAGAACAATAAAAAACACACGAGAAGGGAAAATGGTTAATTTTAAAGACTTCTCTGTACAAATCAGAGAAAATATGAAAGAATTGGACTTTGATATGTCAATGATGAAAAGATATGTCAATGACGGTTTTTCAGGTGGTGAAAAAAAGAAAAATGAAATATTACAGCAAAAAGTATTAAAACCTATTTTTAGTTTAATCGATGAAATTGACTCTGGTTTAGATGTTGATGCTTTAAATTTGGTTAGTGACAATTTGAATGCAGAATCTAATAAGGATGCTGGTATGTTGGTTGTTTCACATTATGATCGTTTTTTTCAAAAGGTTACACCTACCCACTGTCATGTTATAATTGATGGAAAAATAATAAAATCTGGTGGTTTTGAAATTGTTGATAAGATTAATAAACAAGGCTATGCATGAATTAAGGACCAAAAATAATAATGGAAAATATTTATAAAAATATTTTTATTAAAGATAATATGCCGCCTAATTATGAAATAGATGATCTAACAAATATTGTTATATTAATTTCAAACCCAACTTACGATTGAAACATTAAAGTAAAACCAAATGCTAGAACAAGAATTTTTTTAATTTACCTTTCAGGGTATGATAACAAAACACAGAACAAGGCTAAAATCAAAATTGATTGTTGCGAAAATTCACATTTGGAATTTAGATTGGCAAATTTAAGTAAAAGAAATCTTGAAGATACTTACATAGTAAATCTTAACGGGAAAAATGCAAATCTTGATTATTATTCTGCATGTTTTTTGAATAACGATACTATCAATAGAACAAATATTCAAATTAATCATATTTATGAAGAGACATTTTCAAAAATTAAGGCTTACTATGTTCTTAAGAATAAGAGTGATGGTTTTATTAGGTGTAGTTCAAACCTAATAAAAGGTGCTGCCAGGTCGGTTGCGTCTCAAGAATTAAGATTAGTTGTTTTGGACCCACTAGCAAAAGCAAATTCTGATCCAGTTCTTTTAATAAATGAAAATGATATCGTTGCAAGCCACGCAAATGCTATAGGAATGCTTGACCAAGACATAATATTTTACATGGAATCTAGAGGCTTACACAAGCTTGATGCAGAAAAACTAATTGTTAAGGGTTATTTTTTACCAATTATAATGGAACTGGAAGAATATGGATTTGAGATATCAAAAGATATTGAAAAAAAATTATTGGAGATGATCTAACATGAAAAAAAATATAAGAGAATATTTTTCATTTTTTAATGAAAACCCCAACAGTATCTACCTGGATAGTGCGGCAACCGGCTTAAAACTAAAGAGCGTTTGTGATAAGGAATATTTTTTCAATAAAAGAGTAAATTCTTCCTCACACTCAATCCATCATACCAATGGTTTAATAGCTATGGAGGGTATCAATAAAACAAGAAAAATGGTGAAGGAATTTATTAATGCAGATTTAAATAATGAAATTATTTTTACAAGTGGTGCAACATTCGGCTTAAATACAGTTATTTTTGGAATTTGTGAGAGACTTGAACCCGGGGATGAAATATGCACAACATTATTAGAACACTCTTCACTAATAATACCTTTATTAAAATCCAAAAATAAGTATAACCTTAAACTTAATTATTTTGAACTTAATGATAAGGGAATGATTGATATTGAGAAAATCCATATGTATATTAATATGAAAACTAAATTCGTTGCTTTTGCATCAATTTCAAATACCGTCTCAGCAAACAATAATATTTGTGAAGTAGTAAAAAAAATAAGAGAAATTAATAAAAATATTATTATCTTAATAGATGTCGCACAATCTATTTCATATTATAAAACAGATGTAAAAGAATGGGATGTAGATTTTATTTGTTTTTCAGCTCATAAGATGTATGGCCCTTGAGGACTTGGAATAATGTATGGAAGAGAAAAACTTTTAGGCATAATTGACCCAATAGTAATTGGAGGTGGGTCAATTTATGAAAATTCAATGCTTGATTATGAACTTGCCAAATCGCCAGAAAAATTTGAAGCAGGCACACAAAACATGGCGGCAATTTATGCATATAGTGAGGTATTTGAATTTTATAAAAAATTTTCAATTAAAGAAATATGTGTTTCTATCTATAATTTAAAAAAATATTTTATTGAAAAAATAAAAATAAATAAACTTCAGGATAGTTATAATTTTTTTGGACTTGATAATGACGGTCCTATTATTTTAATTGATACTAAGGAAGTCAATCCTCATGATTTTATTCAGTATCTTCATAAAAAATATAATATAATTGCAAGAAGTGGAAATCATTGTGCATTAAATTCAAAAATAATCACTCACATTGAAAGGCCAACAATTAGAATTAGTTTTGGACCATATAACCTTAAAAGCGAGATTGATGTATTGATTAAAGCGCTTATTAATAAAGAGGATTGAAAAGAATATATTATATAATAAAGGAGATGTAATGAATATAACTGATGAGCAAAAAATGGAATTTAGAAATATTATTATTGATCATTTTTCAAATCCAATAAAAAAAGGTATTTTTAAAGAAAAAAAAGATATTTACTCCGCTAGACAAAAATCTTCAATATGTGCTGATGATATCTATGTCCAATTAAAAATTATAAATGATAAAATTATAGATGGAAGATTTGATGGTAGTGGTTGTGCATTTTCTGTAACAGCTGCAGATATTTTAATATCAAATATATGTGGTAAAAGATTAAAGGAAGCATATGATTATTTAAAAAATTATAATGAAATGTGTATCGGGAATGATTTTGAAGTTACAGAAGATGATGAAATAAGAATATTTCAAACTGTACGTGTTGAGATAAATAGGGTTAATTGTGTATTATTGGCAGCTGAGGGTATTAGACATATATTGGTAGAGAAAGGTAATTTTTAAATGAAAAAATTAAAACAAGAAAAAGATATACAAAAAATAACACAATATAATTATGGGTTCAATGAGGGAGAAAGAAGTATAATAAAAACAGATATTGGTCTAAATGAAAAAACTGTTAGTACAATTTCTGATATAAAGAATGAACCTCAATGAATGCGAGAATTTAGATTAAAAAGCTATAAAATATTTAAGGATATGCCCCAACCAAGTTTTGGTCCAGATTTAAATTTTATTAATTTTGATGAATATTATTATTATTCTTCTGGTTCTGATAAAACTGAAAATGACTGAGACAATGTACCAGATAATATAAAAAAAACATTCGATAGATTGGGAATACCAGAAGCTGAAAAAAAATTTTTTATGGGTATTAATGCACAATGAGACTCTACCCCTGTTTACGAAAATCTCGCAACAGAATTGTCTGAAATTGGTGTCATATTTACCGATTGTGACACAGCGTTAAAAAAATATCCCGACCTTTTTAGAAAATATTTTTCCAAATTAGTAAAACCTGATGATAATAAGTATGCTGCCTTAAATTCTACCGTTTGGTCCGGTGGGACTTTCATTTATGTTCCTAAAGGTGTAGTTGTAAAAAAACCACTTCAAGCATATTTTAGAATTAATTATAAACAAGTTGGTCAATTTGAAAGAACATTAATAGTCTTAGAAGATGATGCAGAGTTACATTATATTGAGGGATGTACAGCTCCATCATATTCAAAAAACAATTTACACGCAGCTATTGTAGAAATTTTTGTTGGTAAAAGATCAAAAATGAGATATACAACAGTTCAAAATTGAAGTGATAATGTTTTAAATTTGGTCACTAAAAGAAGTCTCATCGAGGAAGATGGTTTTATGGAATGAATAGATGGAAACATAGGTTCAAAAGTAAATATGAAATACCCAAGTTGCATTCTTAAAGGAGACAGAGCTCAAGGAAATACTATTTCAATTGCAGTAGCAAAAAAAGGTGTGTATCAAGATGCTGGAAGTAAAATGATTCATCTTGGAAGAGAAACAAAATCTAAAATTGTTTCAAAATCTATAACATTACAAGGTGGAACAGCAAATTACAGAGGGCTTGCTTTCATAGGGAAAGATGCTATTAATTCAAAAGCAAGAGTTGAATGTGACACATTAATATTGGATAACGATTCACATACAGACACAATTCCCAAAAATATGGTACATAATAATCAAAGTCAAATAGAACATGAGGCAACTGTTTCTAAGGTAAGTGAAGAACAATTGTTTTATCTTATGAGTAGAGGATTAACTGAGCAACAAGCGTTGGAGATGATTGTGATGGGATTTATTGAGCCATTTACAAAAGAGTTGCCCCTTGAATATGCTGTTGAATTAAATAAACTAATTAAAATGGATATGGAGGGTTCTGTTGGTTAGATTTAATTTAATATATATTGCAAGTAAATTTATAATATAAAAAACCTACATATTTATGTAGGTTTTTTATATTATGTTTAAGTGTAAATAACAACCATTTTTTTTGAAAATATATATTTGTTTTGTTATACTATATTATTAGTATGGAGATAAAATGTTAGATAAAATATCAAAAAAACTATTTAAAATTAGAGAATACAAACCAAATTCAAATGAAGATGGTAAAGATAATGTTACTGTGATGACAAAGAGGGAAGTCATGATGAGGTATAGCACTCCTTGAAAGGGTGTATTATTTTTTTGTGTTCCAACTGTTAGCATAATGGTAATTCAAGGTTTATATAATATTTTAGATAAATCATTATCACTTTATTTTGCAACAAATCACGCAATTTACAATTGAAAATATATTAAAGAATTATTGACTGTTTCAGTTGGTCACTCAAAAGGTGATAACTTTGTAAACCAAGATAATATCAATAAAATATTTGATTTTACAGACCCTGCAAAAATAAGCATTATTTCTGATTATTTAAAATCTCCAACTGAGCATAATTTAAATTTAATAAAGGAAGCATTAGATAAAAAAGAATTTTGCATTAGATTGTCAGAAATGAAAAGTTATATTAATATTGCAACTCAATATACTGCACAAAGCTATAATTTAAGTTATTCATGTAGCCAAATAATAGCCTTAGGTGGGGGTATATATTTTTCTGTTGAATATGGAAAAGGAAACTTCAATAAAATATCACAAATAGCAGGAAATGGTTTAGTATTTACTGCAATAACAAGCATTTTTGTAAGTGCCTTATTATTTGTTATATCATATCCAGGATTTGGACAAATACTTATTTCATCACAAATGGGTTCAAAATATAATCCCGTTATTTTAATGTTAGCCTGAAATGATGTTCAACCATTAATTTATATGGGAATAACAATCTTTGTAGCTGGTTTTTCAATGAACATGATTAGAAGTGAAGGAAAAATTTATCATGTATTAATAATGACTTTTTTATCAATTATTGTTAAATGTGTTGTTTCTATTTCTGCGATGTTTTTTTTCGGTTTGGAATTGTTTGGAGCACAATTGGGTACTATATTTGCATTTTTCTTTCAATTTATTTATGTTATGTTTGTTGTTTTCGGTTCAAAGGATAGCAAGTCAAGATTTAGTATATCTAACCTCCTTACTTTAAAATTGAAAAATTGAATAGTAATGGCAAAACTAGGATTATCCGCTTTTATACTGTATTTTGCAATCTTTGTTATAGGTTATACCTCAACGATGCTTGTTGTAAGTGTTCCAGAAGTTAATGGAATTACACATGAAATTGGTGTATCAACAAATCAGCAATTAATTTCATCAATGACACCGTGAAATGAGTTTATTTTATCTGTTGCTATTGGAATTCAACAGGGAGCAAGAACTATAATAGGATTTAATTATGGGGCTAGAAAAAATAAACGAGTAGTAGACTTATACAAAAGGGCATCGTTTTTAATAATTTGCTGATTTATATTTATATTCTTTTTAATAATTTCTATTGGGCCCCTAATGATGACCATGTTTGCTTTTCCAAAGAGTTTATCTTATTATGGTTCGCAATATTATTTTTTACAAATTGCATACTTTTGCACAATATTTCTAGCATCTTCAACATATTGCGCTTTAACTATATTTCAAGGAACTAAGCAAGCCCTTGCGGCATTGATTTGTTCTTCCTTAAGAACCCTAGTGTTTTATATTCCGATGATATTTATTGGATACCTTGTATCAAGGAGATTAGATAATCCTGTTTGATTCTTTTTATTCATTGGATTAGTGGATTTTATTTCATCATTTATTAATATTCCTATTATAATATTATTCTTTAAGGAAACAAGAAAACATGGTCTTGTGAAGGATTTAGAAGATGAAGAATGAATAGTATTATCATATAAAAAATATTTGTTCGAAAAAGAAAACAAAATAAAAAATATAAAAATCTAATGCCCATAATATTGTTAAATATTAAAATAAATTAATAATTTCCAGAATTTTGGAAAAGACTTGATTTTTTTTTTTTTTTGTCATAATAAACAATTGTAACGGGAAAATATGAGCAAGAACAAAAAAGTATCTGAGAACTATAACATCCGAAATATCCGGGTAAGCAAAAAACTAATAATAATGAGTTTTATACACCGAAAGAACCTATATATAATCTTTTAGATATTATTAGTATTCCAATAGAAGTGGTTATTTGATGCCCTTTTGATAAAAATGATAGTGAATTTGTTATTATATTAAAGGAAAAAGGATATAAGGTTATTAATTCCCATATAGATAATGGACAAGATTTTTATACCTATCAACCAAAAGAAAAATGAGATGTAATAATATCAAACCCACCTTTTTCAAATAAACGAGTACTAATAGAAAAATGTGAAAAATTTAACAAACCCTTTTGTTTATTATATGGTGCTACAATATTTTCTCAGTCAATGGGTAATACTTTGAATAGATGTTCTTTCATATTTATTCAAAAAAATATAAAATTTAAAACACTTGAAGGAAATTTTAAATCCTTTCAATGTGCCCGAATACTAAATAAGGAGTTTCGTGGGAATAATAATGCATAAACTTAAACCAATAAATTTATTAGAAAAGAAATATAACTATGAAACTAAATACCAACGGGATAGGGCTTGAAATAAAACTAATTCATCAACACTTATAGATTCAATAATAAATCGATTTTATATTCCACCAATATTAGTTGCCAATAATGAGGTTGTAGATGGAAAGCAACGAATGATCGCAATTGAAGACTTCATAAACAACATTATTCCATGAATAAAAATTGTGAATGGTGTGAAAGAAAAAATATACTATAAAAATCTTGATAGTTCCACAATGGCCATTTTTAATTCAAGTGATATTTATGTTGCTGATTTAGGAAAACAAGAAGATGATAGAGTTTTAGAACTATTTATGAGAATTAACAAAGGCAGCATTAAGTTAAATAAAGCAGAATTTAAAATGGCAACATCACTTCCAGAAAATAGAGTTCTAATAAAAAACATAGCTAAAAATAAAAATATTTTATTTTTAACAAATAATAAGAAAAATGATAAGAGATTTAAAATTAAGATTTAATAATAAGATGCTTATCAATATTATTTATTAATTATAGTGGTATAAAAAGTATTAGAAATTATTCAGATAAAATATTACAATCACAACTACCAATTGATAATATACAAGAATTGGAGAGTAATTTTAACAAAATAAATTATTTAATGTATAATATTTTAGGAAATACCTCTATCCCACTAAAATCATTCAACACAATTTATGAAACAATATTTTGCGCATTATACAATAATATTAAATTTAAAAATTCATTTGATAGTAACAGAAACGAAATTAAAAAGCAAATAGTTAATGTAATTGAGGAAATTTCAAATGACCAAATGGGTGGTGGAATAAAATTTGATGTATTGAATTTATTGAAAAACGAATAGAGAAGATAAATAATATATTAAAACCATTCCTTGTAGACAAGAAAAGGTTGTATAACTATGATGAAAGATTGGGAATATGAAATAAATATTCACACGTATATAATATTTGTAAAAAAGAAATTAGAACTATAGATGAATATGAGGCAGATTATATTATCCCACACACAAATGGTGGAAAAACTATAGTTGAAAATGCTCAAATACTATGCAAATCATGTAACGCTAGCAAGAATAAATACTAATAATATTTAATATTTTATTAAATTTTTACTTACAAATAAAAAAATTTTCATTAATAATACATTTTATAAGACAAATATAAAGTTAAACAAGTAGGCATTAAAATGCAATATTGAGGTATTATAATGTCTAATAACCTAGTAGAATGAAAATTATTATTTAGCAAATAAATTTTATTTTATTGAAAAAATTTTAAAACAAAACTCTACACTATTTTTGTTAATCTGTTTTAAAATTTATTGAAGCATATAAAAACTATTGAGCCACAATATTGTCCTATATATAAATAATGAGCAAAAAAACTACATATGTTTTGTTAAATGTGATAAAATTATTAATGTACTTGTGAGAAATTAAATTAATTTGTCTTAAGTAAATAGAAAAAGAGATAAATGAAATTCACAGAACTAGACTTAAATGACAATATAATACAGTCATTAAATAAAAATAACTTTTTTAATCCAACAGAAATACAAAAACAAGCTATTCCAGCATTCTTAAGAGGGGACAATATATTTGGCCTTTCATCAACAGGAACAGGAAAAACCGCTTCTTTTGTTTTACCAATAATTGAAAGATTAAACTTAGAACTTGATAAAATACAAGCAATTATAATTACTCCAACAAGGGAGTTGGCTTTACAAATTATTGATGAAATTAGAAAATTTTCAACAAATATCAAAAAACTGAAAGTAACTCCAGTTATTGGTGGAGCTAACCTTTCAGAACAACAAAGACGCTTAAGAAACACTCATATTATTGTTGGTACCCCAGGAAGAATACGTGACCATATTGAAAGAAAAAATATTAGATTTGGTTATGTTAAAACTATTATTTTGGATGAAGCTGATGAAATGCTAAAAATGGGTTTTCAAGGAGAACTTAATGCAGTTTTTGATAATTTAGAACAAAGCGTGCAAGTAGGGCTATTCTCAGCAACATCTACCCCAAAAGTTTTATCAATAGCGGAAAGATATATGCAAAAATATGAACTAATTAAGATTGATAATCAAATACAAGTGAACAATAACATTGATAATTCATTTATATTTACAAAAGGTGTAAGTAAAGAAGAATTAATTATAGAAGTTTTTAAAAAACACAATCCAAAAAAGGTAATCATATTTACAAATACAAGAGCAAATACTGATAGGATTCAAAGAAACCTAAGACAACTAAAGATTGATGCGTTAGTTATTAATGGTGATAAAAAACAATCAGATAGATCTAGGTCTATTAGAATGTTTAAATCAGGTGAAAAACATGTTTTAGTTGCAACTGATGTTGCTGCCCGTGGCCTTGATGTTAATGGAATTGATTATGTTATAAACTATGATATATCTATGGAAAATGAACACTTTGTCCATAGAATTGGTAGAACTGGAAGAAATAATGAAAAAGGTAGTTCAATTTCTTTTGTTCAAAATAGAAGCACACTTGACCAATTAAAAGAAATACAAAAAAAATATAATATATCAATAGTTGAAACAAAGCTAAATCATTACGATATGGAAGCAAAAGCTGAACTGAGATCGGAAAGAAATTTTGATAATAAATGAAAATCAAGAAGTAATAATTTTTATGACAAAGGCGGATCTAACTTTAATAGAAAAAAATCATCTGGAGGAAGAAAGTCATCTTATAATGGGAAGTCCTATTCTTCAAGAGAAAAATCATCTAATAAATGATAGTTTAAATTATTTGTGAATATAATGCCATTTCTTTGCGGAATGGCATTTATTTTGTATTATTTAAAACTATAATTTTATTTGTTCTTATAATTTAAAAAAATATAATAAAGTTGTTCCCCTAAAAACATTCAATACATATTTTTTTTAAGTTTATAAATAGTGATATAGCATAAGGGAAGCTAAGTGTACTGGAGGATAAAACCTTCAGTTTTTTATAAAGGAGAAAATAATGAAAAATAAGCATTATGATAAAAATATTAAAAAAAATGTGGTAGAAAGATTTAAAAATGGTGAAAGTGCAAAAATGTTAGCAGATGAACTAAATATATATTCTGGTCCTCAGCTGGTATATATTTGAGCAAAGAAGGAAAAATTTTGTTATCCTAAAGATAAGGTAAATTGTAAGGAGAATAAAATTATGGCAAAAAAATTAAAAGATGTTGTTGATCAAGAACGATTAAAATTACAGAATAAAGAAATAAAAGAATTAAAAAAGGA
Source organism: Spiroplasma endosymbiont of Aspidapion aeneum (assembly GCF_964031045.1). Lineage (NCBI taxonomy): Bacteria > Bacillati > Mycoplasmatota > Mollicutes > Entomoplasmatales > Spiroplasmataceae > Spiroplasma > Spiroplasma endosymbiont of Aspidapion aeneum. The sequence continues at coordinate 160,353 of NZ_OZ034994.1, forward strand.
AAATGAAAGACTAAAAAAAACAAGCAGACAAAGCATGACTAGATAATTTATTATTAAAAGGAAAATATGAAGTATTGGAAAAGTCCATGCCTTCTTGCACAACCATGGTGATGATGAATTTGATGAGGATGAGTAAGAAGGATAAAATTAACATACAAAAATTAAAAATTTATAAACATTACTCATGTTCACAAATATATTTATATGTAGCAAATTTTAATTTAAACGCAAATTATTTGATTAAATATTTTAATATTAGTAGACAACATACTACAGATTTAAATCAAAATTTAATCTTCTTTCCCCTGTAGATATATTTAAGAAAAATCTTCCAATTCCAGCATTACCATTATATTTTAGTAAGAAATATTTGCAGGCAAAGAGGTATTTTAACGAATTTATTAAAAAATATAAGGATTTTTGTATTAGTTATAGTGGCATTTCTAATTGAATTAAGGTTTCTAAACAAGAAAATGTATCAATTAAAATGATTAGAAAAATTGCCAATGAAAACCCGAATGTTTTTAAAACCGCATTAAGAAAAAGAAAGAAACATAATTTATCAAAAAAACATAATAAATTTGTTAATGATGATTTAGTAAAAATGAATTATAAAACACCAAATGTAATTGGTGTTGATGGAACAAACATGAAGATTTTCTTAGAAGATAAAAACTCATACAAAAAATTAAATTGTTTAATATATTATATATGAGAAAACCAGAAAGTTCTTGCTTATAAATTTGATAAGAATGAAAATAGTAATAGTGTAATTAAGGTTTTTGAAAATATATCAACATTCGCAAACAACAATAATAAAAAATTAATAATTCAATCAGAACGAGGTAGCGCTTTTGCAAATGAAAATATTTTTAACTTTGTAAAGGGTAACAAAAAAATTACACATTCAATGTCTGAAAAAGGGTTCAAACACAACTCTCCAACAGAAAGCTTAAATGGTTGAATAAAACAAAAATTCATAAAATCATTTGGAGACAAATTTAAAAATCTTAATCATTTCTTAAATACATTTGAAAAGTTCATAAAACACTGAAATTTCATGAAGGAAATAAATTATAATATAATTAGTAAAAAGAAAAAAACTAAGTGTAATTCAGTACACTTAGCTTCCCTTATGCTTATTGAGTCCTTGTTAAAAATGTTATAAATATACATAAATGTAGAAATTAATGTTTTTTATAGTTTATAATTTAATTATGAAGAAGATATCGAAGAAATTATGTAAAAATATCTTTTTGGCAAGTTTCCCAATTGTACTTGGTGGATCATTATTAATACCTGGGATGGGTATTGACTCATTAAGATTTATTAATTCGGTTAAAAAAGAAATAAATATTATTATTCCAGAAGGCAAATTTATAATTAACCCCAATAGTCCATTATATGAATTTGTTTTAGATAACACCATAAGCAAAGCTTATGTTAATGATTTATTGTCTGCATCAGATTGATCTAATGCCAACGAAGCCGGAAGTAAAAAAAATCGAGATGCATACATAAAATATGCGAACGAATGATATCATTCAAAATGAGATTCAGAAATTAAAAATAAGAAAGAAATTGATTTGCACGATGTGTCTTTTGACATGATTGATTTTGATGTTGTAGCTGCAAAAAAATTCTTTAATTCTGCATATGTTCAATCTGGTTTTGAATGAACATTTTCAAAAAACGGTGTTGTTGATTTTTTTAATTGAAAAAAGTTACATGAAGTTTATAAAGATGCTAGCAATAAACAAAAAATATTAAATCAAGCTGATTATGATCAATTTGTTCAATATCAGAACAATATTGTTGATGGGGGTAATTTAGCATACTCAATCGGAGGTTACATTTCAAACTCTAAAGCTTGATTATTGAATATTCAAAAAAATGCTATTAAAAATGCTATTTCAATGGGTGTCTTGGAGGATAAAACACTTAATGAAGATGATGTTAAATGAAACGTTAAACCAACCGATTTTAGAAACCCTAATTATATAACTTGTATATATATATGATTTATTGGCACTACAATTTTATTTCTATCGCCATTTTGAACTAGTGCCTGATGTTATTATTGGTATTATAAAGAGAAGGGAAAAAAATAATGAAGAAAGCAATTATTTGTTTACTATCTATGGTTATGGTATCACCAGCTATCACTAGTACTATTAGTTGTAATAGAAATGTTGGAAATTTAGATTATCTTGTTGGCACTGATATTAAGAAAATACCAGATCTAAAAGATGACACTATCAAAAATGATCTTGGCTTATCAAATTTTTATTCCCTTGGTGATAGTTTAAGTGATAACGGAGCCGCGCTTGATGCTATACCAAGAAAACTTACTACTATTTTGAAATATGCAGCAACAAATGAAAATGCTCGAAAAGTGATTGAAAATATAGAACCATTATTATATGAAAAAATTAAATCATCTGGTATAAGTGAGCGCGCATTTAGTAGCTTATTGAAGCTTTTAATATCTAAAATGAGTGGTATATCGATAAAGGTAAATTTCTTAACCAATAATGGCGCTATTATTCATAATTATTGTACCGATGGTGAAACTGCAGTATGTTATCTTGCTAAAAAGCTAAATGAGAATGTTTTTAATTTTGCTTATTCTTCTAATATATGTGGTGAAGATATTTCTGCTTACGGTAAAAATTACTCAGTGGCCGCTTCAACATCGGCAGAATTAGATGGTATTAAAGGGGCGCTGCTAAATGACTTTTCACTAAAGAATCAAGCTAGAGCATTAATTTCTCAACATAATATAAATAGCACAGATTTAGCTTGAGTTATGATTGGTGGTAACGATTTATTTTCAATATTAAGTGGAGAAGACCGAGAAAAAATTATAGATAGCGCTATGTCCAATATGAAAATAGCGCTTTTAACACTGATGAACAATGGTTTTAGACACATTGTTCTTGCAAATGCCCCAGATATAAGTATGATACCTCAATATATAAATTCTGCGCAAAAACAATTGGCACATGATATAAGTATGGAATTTAATGAAGGTGAAAATATTCTTATTGATAGTCTTAATAAAGAATATCCCAATGTAATTACCCCTTTCGATCTTAATACTAATTTTCAAAAATATATAGCTAAATTTAAGAGTGAAAAAAGTAATGCTAACGTTCAAGACCCATCTATTGAAAAAAATCTCGATACTGACGCTTTAATCAAAGACTTGTTAGTAGCATTAATTAATGTAGATCCAAGTACAGTTACTCTTAAAGTAAATATTAAACAATTAAAATATGTTGAAAACCCTGATAATTATTTATTTTGGGATGATATACACCCTCGAGAATGATTACACAAAAAAATAGCAGATGAATTTTATAAAATAGTTAAAAATATTTTTAAAAAATAATTTCTTTCTTATTAATTTTTTTAAAACTTGTTTAGAATAAAGAAAAAAAACTATTCATTATTGAATAGTTTTTAATCAACATAATTTTCTTTTAATGGAATAATAGAAAATTCCATGTCTAATTCCTCTTGTAGTTTTGGGTCCTCTTTTAATCTTTTTTTGTATATTGGAAGGTATTTAATTCTATATCATATCACTCCAAATACAAATACCCCAATTATAAAACCAACCTCTAAGATTGATGATAACAAAGTAGAAATAGCGCTATTTCTTATTTTGTGCATATATTGTGTCAGTGATTGTCCATTGCTTGTGGCACCGTCTATTACATCCTTAGATGTTATTGTTAAGGATAGTGAATGAGAAGATGTAGAAATATCATTTCCTATGCCAATAAAAAACTCAACTATTTGGAATATAATAAATATAGTTGCAAATATTCATATAGCCTTCTCAAATCAATTAGTTTTCATTTTCTTAGTAAAAGCTAATTTTATTGATACAATTATAACTGCCAAATATATAAACAACATAACCATTGATGCTTCACCTGTTATTGCAGAAAATGAGAACACAGCATCATTAGAATTCAAACATCCTTGAATTATGTCTGGAATAATTAACCATATTAATGCAAATATAATTGTTATAAATAGATTAAGAAGAGAAGCCTTTGTTGCAATACCATCTTTGTTCAATTCTTGGTATTTTGTAGAAATTAATCCTTCTTTTGCAAATGGTTCAAGTATAGCGCCGGAGTACAAAGAATTTTGCATTCCAGCATTTAATTTTAATGAAACTGTACATATTAACATTAAAATAACACCACAGTAGTATATTCAACTTCCATGTTTTTTAAGTCCTTCAAATATTTGCAAATTTGGATTTGAACTGTATGACAGTAAACAACCTAAAAAAAGCGCTGTTATTATAACATAAAATATTATAGCCAACCCCATTATTCATATAATTGCTTTCCCAATGTTTTTCTCAGGATTCATAACATTTTTACCCATAGTTGAAAAAGTTTCAAAACCTAAAAAGAAGAAAAAACATGACGTAAAAGCAACTGAGAATGAACTTAAAGTTAACTTTGAGTTATCGGACATGTTTTTATCCCAGACCGTTGTTCCATTCATTGCAAACACAATAATAAGTGTAATAACTAATAATAGGCTTGACCCTCATTTAATATAGCTAGATCAATTTAGAAATTTTTTAATTAGCCTCATACTCAAAAATACAACACAGCAAGCTGCGCAATAAATAAAAATTCCTATTAAATCCCAAAATAGATTTGCTCATACTCCAATATTTAGTCAATTTTTCTGGTCCAAAAACGTGTTTGAACCAACAAAGTTAAGTCTTACAATTGAAACAATTTGTGATGTAACTATTATTGGCAAAGTTGTATATTGCATAAAAGATATCATTCACCCGGCAAATCTGCCAAATGTTGTTCTAACATATATATAGGCCGCCCCATTTCCAGGCTTATGAATATTTGATAACTTTGCAAATGACCATGCACAAGTTCCAGCAATAAGTCCTTCAACAAGAAATATTCAAATCATATGGCCACCCAGACCTAATGCACCTGTCGAACCGATCATTAGTGTCGCAAATACAGCTGTAAATGCTATACCACAGGTATAATTAAAACCTAACCATATTAATTCTACAAGGTTAAACTTCTTATCATCCTCTAAATTTTTCATTAATTAATTTCCCTTCATTATATAATTATTTTGTAGATGTATTAATAAAAAAATAATCAACTATTTTATTTTAACATATTTTTGAATAAATTTTTTTTTTAATTTATATACAAGATTTTTATAGATTACCAAATTAATATGTATTAAAGTAAATATTTTAAATCAAAATAAACAAGAATAAAAAATAATTTTCTATTAACAAGAAATTATATATTATAGCTTTGTAAATGAATTAAAGAAATAATTAAAATTAATATTTATTACAATAAATAAGTTAAAATTTAAACTTTATTTTATATATTTAAGAAAACCATAAACACCATGTCTTAATACATAAGCATTTGAAAATCCGTTCTCTCTTAAAAAATCACATGCTTGCGATGATCTATTCCCAGCATTACAATATGTTATTATTAATTTATCGCTTTTAAAATTATCTTTAAGCTCCTTTATTTTGTGATTAATTAATTCATCGATCGGAATATTTATACTACCCGGAATAATTGGAAGCGAACTATGTTCTTGCGTACTTCTAACATCTATTATATAGGCTTCATTTTTAACATCTATAAACTCTTCCGCTGTTATTCATATCGATTTCATTTCAACACTCCTAATATCTATATTATAAACCTTTTTAATTTTAAATTATAAATATTATTTAATAATAGATATTAATGATAATTTGATATTTTTTCTTAGAAAATAATATAAAATAACTATAAAGTATTATAAATATTATCTATTAACTAAATCATGAAAGGAAATAAAAAATGGCTAATGTAAAAATTATTCCTCTAGGAGGACAAGATGAAAGGGGAAAAAACTCTTTTATACTTTGTGTAGATGAGGACCTATATGTATTTGATATGGGACTTAAATTGCCTGAATCTTCAATACTTGGAGTTGATGTAATTATTTCAAATTATGATTTTTTATACAAAAACGCTGATAAAATAAAGGGTATTTTTATCTCGAATGGAAGTACATATAACGCTGGTGGGTTGCAATATTTTCTGAGAAAAGTGAGCGCACCTATATATTGTAACGAGTTTACAGAAATTATCCTTAGGCACAAGAATATTAAAATTAGATTAGAGCACCAAAATTCTAATATAAATATAATCAAGGATGGCGACATTGTAGAATTTGCTAATTTAAAAATTGACGTGTTTAAATCAACAGCAAGTTTTCCAAATTCCTTAAATTATGCAATTTATACTCCTGAAGGCTTAGTTGTGTATTTGAGTGACTTTATATATGATGGGGAGGAAAAGGATTTCTTTTCACCTAATTTTTCTCACATTCAAAAAATTGCGAGCGATGGGGTAAGTTTACTTTTGATAGATTCTGAGTATGCATCAAGACAAGGGTTTACATCTCCAAATCATAAACTAGATAAGTATCTTCCAAATATTATTAGAGAGAAAAAAAGAAGAGCACTATTTGCAATTTTTGAAGAGGATATATTTAACTTATATGCAATTGTTAAAGAGGCAATAGCGACTAATAAAAAAATTTGTCTATACGGAAACTTATTAAATCAAATTTCTGATATTGTTATTGAAAAATCTGGTTTAGATAAAAACGCATTTATTTCACCTGCAGAATATAGAGAATCTGATAATGCAACTTTAATAATAGCTGCATCAGGTGATCTTTTATATGCTAAATTAACAAAAATAGCTGTAGGAAATGATGAATTTATTAAATTAAAGGAAAGTGACATCGTTATTCTAGCGACACCACCAGCTCCCGGTGTTGAAAGAAGACATGCAGATACTCTTGATGAATTATCAAGAACAAGTGCTAAAATCATTTCCTTATCTGATCGTAATTTATGATCAATGAGAGCAAGTTATGAAGATGTTAAACTTGCTATAAGTATGATATCTCCTAAAAAAGTTATTCCAATCAAAGGATTATATAAGGATTTTGTTGCAACAAAAAGAGCAGCTATTGAATGTGGTCTAACAGATTATGATATTCTTATTCTTGAAAATGGGGATGCACTTACATTTAAAAAAGGACCAGAGTTGGGGATATTAAAAGAAACACTAAAAATTGATGATATATTCGTAGATGGTGTTGGTATTGGAGATTTAAGCGATACAATACTATATGAAAGAAAAATGCTTGGTACCGATGGCGTTGTTATAATTGGTGTTAACGTTGATTATAATACTAAGCTGCCAGTATCGCTTGTTGATACACAAATGCGAGGAATTACTAGTATTAATGATGATGGAATATTGATTAATTTAATACAAGAAATTTTATTAGAATCTCTTGCAAAATATGCGGCAGCATATAAAGAGTCAAAAGAGTACAATCTTAATTTTATTAAAAAAGATATTTTATCAAAAATAAAAGGATTATTAAAAAAAGAAATTAGAAAGCAACCAATTGTTTTGTTAATTGTAAACGAACTTAGATCACCAAATATTACATCTAGAATAAGTAAGCAAACAGCTGTTAATATTGTTGATGATAAATAAATTTATGTTGCCATAATACAAATCACGAAATATAAATATTAATATATTGTTATTATTCTCTTAGTAATATATTTTATTAGATGTTAACGTATTTTAATTTATAAAAAAATTCATAACTTGAAATAGTCAAAAACTAAATAGATACTTAATGTAACTTTAAATATAATACTTCATTAATTAGAGATAGGAAAATGTAATTATTAAATATAAAATACTACAAACACAATATAAAACTCCTTAAAATGGTGTAAAATAATAGTAATATACTTTGTGGAGATATAAATGGGCAATATTGATATAGATATAAACGATATTAATAAAAGTTTAAAAAATGATACTCGAACAATTGCTCTTGAAATACAAAAAACCAAAAAAAAACCAAATAGTAATTTCTTTATTATATTCGGAATTGTTATGTTTTTTTTAACAATCGTTAGTATTTCTAGAATTACAATCGTCGGTCAAGCTTTAGACGATTTTTTGTTTTCTTTACCATTTGGATGATTAAAATACTTTATATATTTAATTTTGATAATACTTAATATTTCAATATTTTTTGGTGTAAAATTTTATTTTAAAAAAAGATTTATTGCTATGATTTTTTCTGTTTTTGTAGTATTTTGCTGAAATATAACATCTATTCTAATTATTGTAGCATGAGGAACAAAGAACAAGGATTTTGTTATAGGTAGTGCCTATTCAAGTGAGAGTTTTAATTATATTATTAATAGTTATTGTAATTATTGGAAGAACCATTCTCTATGAGATAATTATAGTGGAAAATGATGAATAACAAGGTTTAATACATATTCTAATGCATATGCAGGTGGAGGTATCATTGGAGCGTTTTGTTCTGGAATTGCATGTTATTCTTCTATTTTTGGAAATCTTTTTTTCTCACTTTTCTTTTTATTTATTGTATTGTGCTGGATTTTAACTGGTGATGCATTTTTTCTACTTAAAAAGAAAAAATATCGTCGTGGAAGAGCTTTGAGAATTTTATCTTTAACTAAAGATAAAAAAAATAACAAAAAAAATAACAAAAAAAACAGAATATTAAATTTTGTAAATATTTATGGTAATAACGATGGCGCAAAAGCAGAGGTTTATCAATCTCGGATGGATTATGACTTAACAATAGAAATGCCTAGACATTTATTTAGAGAGAAGGAGAAATATTTTGATGAAGAACATACACCAGAAATGTATGCTAATGGTGAAAATATATCTAATATTCGTCAAAAAGTAGATGTAAACAGCGAAATTTATGAATCACCATTTTTTAAATATGGTGACCGCGGTTATGCTAATATTAATTCGGATATTGATATAAATATTAATAACCCCAATGTAAACTTAAGAAATCGTCAAAACCAGGGTTTTATTAATTTTGATGATAGTAGAGTTTTTGCACAAGAAGATAACTTTATAAAAAAATCAAAAGAGTCAGAAATTCAGAATGAAAATGCAAATTTTCATAATATACCAGAATTAAATCAAATCAATTTTAACAAAAATAATAAAAAACAATTTTATGTGCCAAGAAGACAAACCAATTCAGATTTTTCACATCATTCAAATAATGAATCAGAAACCATAAGTTATGATATTCTCAAAAAAAGGGATGAATTAAGTCGCCAAGCAGAGCTTAAACCATTTGGAAATAAATCACATCCGGATAAAAATACCATAACTCAAGTAACACTTGATAGTTACGAGGAAAGAGAAGGTGATTTATTTATTAATACAAGTTCTTCTGTTGAAGAGTTTGTTAAGACTAATCGCGGTGATTTAGATGATGAATATATAGATATTAGAGATGTTCAAAAAAAATATTTTAAAGAAGATAATTCTAAAAAATTAAGTGTTCAAAAAAAATATGTAATAGCTACTAATTATTCATTACCACAAAATTCTATTTTAAGGAATACAATTGTAGATAATTCTACACTTGAGTCTGCAAAAATTTATGCAAGACGCCAAGCGGAATCTATTAACACTTTGTTTATAAAATCTAAAACTGATGCTAAGATTACAAATATTCTCATTGGTCCTAGTGTTGTAAAGCTTGAGGTTTCTGTTGGAGAAACTGGAAGAGTAAAAGATGTTCTTAAATTGGAGAATGACATTAAATACTCTTTAGCAACAAATAATGTAATTATTCAGGCTCCGGTGGAGGGAAAAGAGGCCGTCGGAATAGAATTTCCATCTAATGTAATTTTGCCAGTTACCTTTAAAGAGGCAATGGAAAAAATTCCATCAAATAAAAGCTTTGTTAAATTAACTTTTCCAATTGGAAAGGGTGTTGATAACAAATGAGTTTTTGCACAATTAGAACAAACACCTCATATTCTAATTGCAGGTTCAACCGGAAGTGGTAAATCTGTTATGGTCAATTCTATGATTTGCGCTTTTCTAATGCATGCAAAACCTCACGAAGTTAAATTTTTAATGATAGACCCTAAAAGAGTAGAGTTGGCATATTATGAAAATATTCCACATCTTTTAACACCTGTTATTAGTGATATGTCATTAGCTGCAAATGCACTTAGTTCAGCTGTTGATGAAATGGAGAGAAGATATTCATTGTTTAATGAAAAAAATGTTAAGCACATTGAGCAGTATAATAGTGTTACTTCTGAAAGGACAAAAAAACTACCATACATTGTTATTGTGGTTGATGAGCTAGCAGACCTTATGATGTCTGGGGCAAAAAAAGAGGTTGAATCTTCAATTCAGAGACTAACACAAATGGCGAGAGCTTGTGGTATGCATTTAATAATTGCAACACAAAGACCATCGGTTGATGTTATTACTGGAATAATTAAGTCCAATATACCTTCAAGGATCTCATTTTCAGTTTCTTCTTCTGTAGATTCAAGAACAATACTTGATCGTACCGGGGGTGAATCGCTAAATGGTAAAGGGGATATGCTTTATGATATTAATGGAATTTATGGATTTAGTAGAGCGCAAGGGTGTTATATAACAGATGATGAGATTAAAAGTATTGTTGATCATACAAAGAATCAGGCAAGCCCTGTTTATGATGAAAGTTTTTTAAGTCCTCCGAAAGGAAATTCTAGTTTAGGTAATAAACATTCATCAACTGATTATTCAAAGGACCCATTATTTAAAGAGGTATTAAATTATGTTATCAATCAAGAAGCAACATCTACTTCAGATATTCAGAGAAGATTCAAAATAGGCTATAATAAAGCGGCGTCTTTTATAGATATATTTTATGATGATGGTCTTGTGGGAGAAATTGGATCAGGAGCAAATCAAAAAAGAAAAGTGTTAGTGAAATAATAGTAAGTATCTCATATGTGAAAAATTTTAAGGAATTTATTTTAGATAATGATAAAAATATTACAAATTAATATAACATTATTAACCATTACCAAATTCCATTTTTTAATAAAATTTATATCTAATAATTATTTATTTCTAACCCCCTTTTAATTCATAAAAATTTTTAAAATATAATTTTAATATGGAATAGATATTTTGAAATAGGTTAACAATGACAACAAATTTGTATATTTTTATGATATAATAAATTTGGAGATTATGTTATGTTAAATATATTTGACTTTACCAATGAAATGCTAAAAGAGTATTTAATTAAAAATGATTTTAAACCTTTTGCAGCAGATCAAATTTTTGATTGAGTGTATAAGAAATGAGAATTAGATTTCAATAATATGTTAAATTTAAGCAAGAAATTAAGAGAACATTTATCTAATAATTTTGAAGTTCAGATCTTAAGTACATTAAAAAGTGAAGTATCTATTGACAAAACAATTAAGAACCTAAATCTACTAACTGATAAAAAAACAATAGAAACAGTTTTAATGCAACAAGAATATGGAAGATCTATATGTGTGACAACCCAGGTTGGTTGTAAAATGAGTTGCACATTTTGTGCATCAGGTTTAATAAAAACTGAGAGAAATCTAACAACAGGAGAAATAGTTTCGCAAGTTTATGCAATGAATTTAGATTTGAGAAAAAAATTTGCCCAAAATCCAATTGATGAAAATAAATCTGTTAGTCACATTGTAATTATGGGTATTGGAGAACCATTTGATAATTTTGAGAACGTAATAAACTTTATTAAAATTGTGAATGATCCGAAAGCTTTGGATATTGGAATTCGCCATATTACAGTTTCAACTTGTGGAATTGTTCCAAAAATATTTGAGTTTGCCAACCTTAATATGCAAGTAAACTTAGCAATATCTCTACACGCGCCAAATAATTACATACGAAATAAACTTATGCCAATTAATAAGGTTTATCCAATTGAAAAACTTATAGAAGCAATTAACTATTATATTGATAAAACAAATCGCAGAGTGACGATTGAATATATATTGATAGAAGGAATTAATGATTCTATAGACAATGCTATTGAGTTATCAAATATCATTAAAGGTATAAATTGTTATGTAAATCTCATCCCATATAATATGGTATTGGAAAATAGTTATAAAAAATCAAGAAATATCTTAGAATTTTATAACACCTTAAAAAGTAAAAAAATCAACGTTGTGATCAGAAAAGAATATGGTTCTGATATCAATGCTGCATGTGGTCAGCTAAGAGCGAAACAAGAAGGAGTATTAGTTGATGAAATTTAGTTTTACAAAGATCACAGATATTGGAAATTATCGAAAACAAAACCAAGACAATTTAGAGTTTTATACAAATAAAAATGATGATGCTTTGGCGATAGTTTGTGATGGTATGGGTGGACATGCAAAGGGCGAAATTGCTTCAAAAATAGCTGTTGAAAATTTTGGAAAAATATTTAAAAAATCATCATTTACTGGATTGACAAAAAATGAAATTAACAGATGATTAAGAGCGACAATAAGCGAAGTCCTCAATGATATGGTTGATTACGCCAATTTACACCCACAAACAAAAGATATGGGTACAACCCTAACTGCTGTTTTGTTTACTGGTGGTTTTGCTTATGTGGTAAATATAGGTGATTCTAGGACATATAAATTAGTTGAAGATCGATTATATCAAGTAACCCAAGATCAAAATCTAATGAATTCAACAACCCCAGATGAAAAGGAAGATATTAAAATGTCTGGTTTGTACGGTTATACAAATGATGTTACTTTTTGAAAAGTATTAACGTCTGCTCTTGGACCAAATAAAACATTAAAAATAGATACATATTTTATTGACCAGCCATATGGTTTGTATATGCTAACCACTGATGGTGTTCACGATTATATAGATGATAAGATAGCATTGGTCACATTAAAAAATGATACAATTAAATTGAAAGAAAAAGCAAAAATGTTGGTAGAAGATGCAAAGGATAACGGTTCCACAGATAACCTTTCTATTCTAATGGTCAATGTTACTAATTAAAATTAAAACATTTGGGGAAAAAAATGGAAGATGTAAAACAAAATGATAAAACTAAAAAACCTATTATTACTAATACACAAGATGAATTGTTACCTGGAACATTAATTTTTGATGGTAAATATAGAATCTTGGGAAAAATCGGTGATGGTGGTATGGCCACAGTTTACAAGGCTGTAAGAAATATTGACAATGAAATCGTTGCAATAAAATTGAATAAAGCGAATTTTAGAACAGAGAGAGAGTATGAAAGTTTTGTTTCTAATTTTAGAAACGAAGTTAACAACATTGCATCTTTAAACAATCTTTCAAAATACGTTATTAAATTGTATGATTGGGATGTTAATAAAAATTCAATGTGACTTATTGTTCTTGAATATGTTGGTGGTGGAACACTAAATGATTTACTAAAGGGTTTAAGTGTATTCTCATTAAAAGAAATGCAATATTATTTTGGCCAAATAATTGATGCATTAATCGTGGCACATAAAAATGGTATTATTCATAGAGATATAAAACCTGAGAATATTTTTCTAACAGAAATTGGAGAAGTTCGTCTAGGGGATTTTGGTATATCATTTACTAGTGAAAATTCAAAGGAAGCAAAAAAGAAAATAGGGACTCCAAAATTTATGCCCCCAGAATTGATATCAAATGCAAGTGCCTCAAAGCAAAGTGATATTTATTCATTAGGTGTTGTTATGTATATTGCAGCAACTGGTACAGCTCCATTTGTAACTTCAAAAACTAGTGAGAAGGGTCGTGAAGATCTTTTTATAAAACATGTATCGCAATCTCCTATTAGACCTTCGAGTGTTAATCCTGATATACCGAATAAATTATCAAATTTAATTCTAAAAATGATAGAAAAATCTCCTAATGATAGACCAGCAAGCATGGAATATGTATATCGCGAGTTAATGTCGCCAGATGTAAACCTGACTGCTAAATTATATCATTACAAAGGAAGAAGAAAATTCTTTTTAGACCAGACAGAACCAAAACAAAAATGAAAAAGTCAGAGAGCAATTGGTTATAGCGAATCTAGGCCATACTATTTAAGATTTAGATTTATAATTTTATGATTTGGCATATTTTTTCTTACATTTTCATTTTTAATTTTAGCATTAGTTTTTGCGGTTATTAAATAATGATCGAAAATTGTTTAGTAATAAAAAAAATCGGAAAGCATATATATGCATGAAAAAATAATACTATGATTAAGTGCATTGAAAAAGGAAAAGATAAGTTTAAAAATATTAGAATAGAATTGGGAGACTACTTAGATGTCAAAAAAATAGATAACTCTGAATATTTTCTCATCGAAGGAATAAGAGATCGAAGAAATTTATTTTACAGACCAAGAATTGCAAATGTAGACCAAGTATTTATTATTGTTGCTTTAAAACAGCCAAATTTAAACACATTAATCCTTAATCGATATATATTATTATGTAAAACTATGGATGTAATATTAATTTTGTGTTTCACAAAGACAGATTTAGATGATAATAAAGAAAAAATATCTATTGCTAAATGTTATGAAAAGCTAGGTTATAAGTGTTTATTTATAAGTAATAAGAATGATAAATTTTTTTCAACTGATTTTAATAATATGTTCAAAAATAAAATAACTTTATTTTCTGGACAATCAGGAAGTGGGAAATCAACATTAATAAATAGAATAGGGAATAATCTAAATATTAGAACACAAGATATATCTAAATATTTAGATAGCGGAAAGCATACAACAACAAATAGTGAGCTCTATTATTTAAATAATGGATACATAGCAGATACTCCTGGTTTTTCAAAATTTCAATATGATAAGATTTTTCCTATTGATATTGCAAGATCATTAAAAATATTTTTAAATTTGTATTGTAAGTTTAATGATTGTTTACATATCAATAACACAATAGAGTGTGGAGTTATAAAGTTTTTTAATGATAACATAGATTTATATTTTTATAAAAAAGATTATGATAGAATCATATCAGAATTAATTTTACAAACTAAAAACAGGGGGGATTATGGATAATATTGCGTGTAGTATATTAAAAGCCAATTTCTTAAATCTTAAGGAAACCTTAAACACTCTAAAAGATTCTATGATTCGTTGAATCCACTATGATGTTATGGATAATCATTTTGTTCCCAATTTAAGTTTTGGTCCATGAATATTGGAAAATATCTCCAACAATTTTGATTTTTTTTTAGATGTTCACCTTATGGTTAAAATAGAGGGGGATATAGAATCTTATTTATGTAAATATTTAATTAAAAATGTAAAACAAATATCTATCCATATTGAATCCTTAAATCATCAACAAATTTTGCAAACTATTTCTCTTTGCAATAAAAATAACATTTTGCTTTCGCTTGCTATAAATCCAAATACTCCAATAAATACATTATTTCCCTATATTAATGACTTAAATAATATTTTGATTATGTCTGTAGAGCCTGGATTTGGAGGGCAAAAATTTAATAAAATTGTTTGTGAAAAAATCAAAAAATTATGCAAAATGAGAAAAGAATGTAATTACAAATATAAATTGCAGGTAGATGGAGGGGTAAACGGAGAAAATATAGCAAATATATTTTCACTCGGAGTTGACTGGGTTGTTGTTGGAAGTTGATTCACTGATAATATTTTACAAATTAAAGATAAGGTGAAATCTATTGGATAAAAAAGCACTAATTGTTTTGAGTAAAACAAACATAGATTTAAAAAAATTTGAATTTGATATGATAATAGGCGTAGAATCTGGATGTATTTCTATTATAGACCAAGGATTAGAATTAAATCACTCAATCAGTGATTTTGATCACGTTGAACCAAATGATTTGGAGCGTATTAAAAAAATGTCTCATAATCATATTCAATTAAATAAAGAAAAAGATGTAATAGATGGTTGAGCATCTGCTGAGCTGGCAATCAAAAACGGAGCTGACTTTATAAAATTTATATTCACAAATAATAATAGAATTGATATGATTTTTTCAATAATTGATTTATTAAGAAATTTTAATTGTGAATTTGAGTCTGAAAATTCTCGAGTATATTTTATTAAAAATAGTGTAACCTTAAATTTTAATGACCATAAGCAATATAGATATGTTTCTATTTTATTATTAAGCGACAGTAATTTAAAAATAAAAGGACTTAGATATGAAACAGATAGGTATTTCAAAAAATTTACATCACAACTAATATCAAATAGCTTCAATAAATGTGATGGACATATAGAGTGTGATAGGGAATTTGTGATAATACTCAACAAATAATAAAAATTAATCTAAAATGTTAAAATAAGACACGGCAATCATTTTTTAATAATACCTATCATTTCTTCTAAATGCATTATCATTTGATATTTTACATAATTTAAACGATTTATAAACTCTTCAAATCTATTATAATATATTGTTTTGTTAAACATTTTTAGAGTTTTAGCAAATAATTATTTTAAAGATTATAATAAATATTAAATGTATAAATTTTTTTATTATTATACCCATCGAATGGTAAATAAACTTTCTCACAAATAAATATTATTTAATTAAATTATCTTGTACAAATTTGTGCCTTCTAAAAAATATTCATAATTATTAGTTATACCACTACATTTGAAATTTTATAATTAGCTTTTACCAAGTTGTCATTAAAAATTATGTGTAATTTTATAGTAAAATCATAAAGAAAGCAAACCAAATCTAGATAAAATCCTATTTGTTGTAGTGAATTTTAGGTACCCTTATTATAAATAGGATTTAGTCCACTTCCCTTATGTTATTTTGTTATATTAAATTAATTAAACTTATCTTTTTATTCTAAAATATATACCAATTATGTCTTATATATATTCTAAGTTTTATGCTTCTTAATTTTGAAATATTTTACATTTATTTTTATCATCAATTTTTCATTCAAAAAAAACTGGATGTGTTTTCATCCAGTATATTTATTACATCCTTTATAAGTAGGAATAAGGTTGATAAATTATTTTATTATTGAAAATTACTATCTTTTAAAACAACATATCTTACCTTTTTAATATCTTCAACTTTATTACCACCTGCATATGAAATAGAAGATTGTAAATCCTGTTGCATTTCATTTATAGTTTCAAAAATTGAACCCCTTATTTGTATAAGTTCTTTTTTACCTTCAACATATCTTTTTTCACCTTTATTGAATTCACTCGCACTACCAAAGTATTCCTTATATTTTGTTTTTCCGTCCTCAATAATACTTCCCGGTGATTCGGTATGGGCTGCGAATAAAGAACCTATCATAACCATTGTTGTTCCAAATCTAATAGCCTTTGCTATATCACCATTAACTCTTATTCCTCCATCAGCTATTATTGGTTTTTTAGCATCCTTAGAACATCATCTTATTGCCCCCAATTGTCATCCGCCATTACCAAATCCTGTTTTAAGTTTTGTTATACAAACTTTCCCAGGACCAATACCAACTTTTGTTGCATCCGCTCCCCAATATTCTAAATCTCTTACACCATCTGGTGTTCCAACATTTCCCGCTATTATAAAAGTCTTATCCTTAAAATTTTTACGAATATGCTCTATCATATCTTTTACGAAAATAGAATGACCATGGGCAATGTCGATAGTGATAAACTCAGGTATTAGGTTTTGTTTTGCTAATTTATCAATCATATCATAATCTGATTTTTGCACACCAACAGATATAGACGCAATAAGTTTAAGCCCTTTCATTTTTTTTACAAATTCAATGCTATTAAAATTAAATCTATGCATTACATAGAAAAAATTCCTTTTTGCGAGCTCAATACATAACTCCTCATTTATAACAGTTGACATATTAGATGGAACAACTGGCATCCTAAATATATAATTACCTAGCTTAACTGAAGTATCACATTCAGATCTAGATTTAACAATACACATTCTAGGAAGTAATTGTACATCATCAAAATCAAAAGCTTTCATTTTTACCCCCTTCATTAAAATAACTACTTTTTATTATATACAAAAAATGTTTATGATATAATAAATTTATTGTTAATGTTAAAGAGTTTAATTTATTATGTATTAATAACTAAAATATTTTAATTATAATACACTCATATTGAGAAAGGTGAAATATGAATAGCAATAAAATTTATAAAGACTGAAAATTTTGATATAAACTGATTTTGGGTATTTTACCATTTGTGATCGAATTAACATTTATGATTGGGCAGTATTATCAATTTACAAGGCATTTCATTGTTCCAGAACAATCAAAGCCATTAACCAAAAATTATGACCAAAGAATGATAAATATTCTTCAAGGTTATAAATCCAATAATGAGCATTTTAAAATAGGATTGTATGTATTTACAAGAAATTTCTTATTTTTAACAACTCTTGGTAATGCCGCTATGGGGATATTTTATTTAAATTCGGCATTTAATCATAAGAATGAGGGAAGGGGAAAAATTGATAATGCAAATGTTGCATATGTTGTAATGTTTATCCCTACGTTTGTTGTTATTTTCTTCAATATATCAAAAGTTTTTCCGAGTGAACATTTATATTGGTACACTGTATTATCATGATTTTTTGAACATTTTTTTATGGCAACAATGAGTACAGTTTATATTATTTTCTTTTATAACAAGGAGAATTTTATAAAAACAAATAAGCAAAAAAAAGCTGTTATTATATCTTGCTATGGACTACTTTATGGATACTTCATTTTTTGAATAATTGTTGGTTCTATAATATATGCATTCCATCCAAATTTTACAATTTTTGGGTTTATGTCACCTTCGGGATTCTTTCCATACCAATTTTTAGATCTTGTGAGCGGTGATAAAGGTGCCGCCGCAGATATTGGAATTAAAGGTACAATTTATTTACAATTGTTTATTACTGTTACTGTTGTTGGAGTGGTAATGTATGGAATGGACCATTTATATAGATATGCAATTAAAAAGGTCACAAAATCATTTTAGAATTTTGTTTTAGTTGCTTTAAAAATTAGTCGGTTAGTTTGATAAATATTATATTGCTTTAAAAATAAAATGTTAGAGTTGTTGAGGAAAAAATGAAAAGCTGTGAATTATTAAGCAATTGAAAATTTTGATACAAATTAATTTTAGGTGTTGCTCCATTATTATCTATATCTTTGTTTATAACAGGACAGTACTTAGATTTTAAAAATGGTCTTATTTTGCCAACTCTTTCTAAGGAAAAGCTTAATGAAAAATTTGATTCTAATTTATTAATATTATTAACAAATTATGTTTCAAATCACGAAAATGGTAAGCTGTTTTTATATGTTTTTTTCAGGAATATTTTATTAATAACAACGATTGTTAATATATTTGTTAGTTTATTTTTGATTAACTCTGCTATCAATCAAAAAAATGAAGGAAATGGTAAATTAGATAATGCAAATATTGCATATGTAATTATGTTTCTTTCCATATTTGTGGTTATTTTTTATAATTTATCAAGAATATTTGATTACAGTTCTAATTCTTTAAAATGATATACCATAATATCTTGAATAATTGAACATTCTGTTGTCAGCATTTTGTTTATGATATATTTTATACTTTTCTATAATAAACAAGACTTTGAGGTTGATAATACAAAAAAATGAATAAATAAAAGTTTATGATTTGGATTTGTAATGTTTTATATGTTCATCTCTGTTATAATTGGAATTATCCTTAATTCCTCAGGTGCTAAATTCCATATTTATGGAACAATGTCCCCTTCTGGTTATTTCCCGTATAGCTTTTTAGATGTTGTTAGTGGACAAAAAAGCTTGTCTATTACTTTAAATTTTAATGGAGCAGTATGAGTTCAGTTATTTATGATATTAATATTTATATCCTTAATTTTAGTTCTTGTGGATTATTTATTTCATTTCATTTTATCAAAAACATTATAAAATATTTAAAAATCAAAATTCTAAAAATTGTTTGTTATGGTAGCGACTATTGTAGTATAATATAATGAATGATTAAAAGGTGAGAATATGTCTAAAAGTATATTTAGAGAATTAGATTGATATAGTAGACAAAATATAAATTTAACATTTCAAAAAATAGCAACCGAGATAAAAAAAATAAAAAAAGGTGATAAACTTCCATCTATATCACAATTATCTGCCAAGGCGTTTGCAGCGCCCGCATCAATTAATAGATTTTGTAATCAACTAGGATACAATGGTTATAAAGAGTTAATAAATAGGGTAAAAATAGAATTAGAATTGGGAGAAAATATATCTGATCTTTCTTTAAAGAAAACCGATGATTATTCATCAGAGTACATATTTAATACTTCTTTTGAAAATATTGTGAAGGATATAAGAAAGATTAACCAACTTTTCTATAATAAATTAGTAAAAACATCAAGACAGTTAGTTAAATATAAAAAAATATACATTATATCTTCTGAGCCGCTTACAATGTATTTCTACACATATCTTGTTCAAATGGGTATTAATGCATTTGTTATAAAAACACAAAAAGCATTTGATTGAATGGTAGAAAATGAGATAGTTGATAGTAATGCTTATTGTATGTTTTTTGCAATTGGAAATGACTCTTTATGAATAGAAAAGTGCATTCAAAAAGTGAACAACTTTTTAATCAACTATATAATATTTTTAAATAAAAAATTTATTGATATTACAGATATTGATAAAATGATTTTTTTAGAGTCAACTAATGAAGGTAAATATTATTTTCAAGAAGAACTTTTACTTCTTCATTATATTTTAAATCAGATACTAAAACTCCTATTATCTAGATTAAGGATAAAATAAAATTTCCATAATATGGAAATTTTTTTATATTTATTTTATAAATGTATTATTAAGTAAATTGGAGTATTATAATGTTGTAATTTAATTAATAGGTATTATTTGATGAAATATCTATTAAACAAATTATTTAAAAAAATAAGTGAAAGAAGGTTATATTTATGCTATTTAATTTATTAGCAAATAACTATGGAACTATTGGCGATGGAGTTCTAGGACTTTTAAAAGGTTTTTTTGGTTACCCTGCAATTCTTGTTGGTTTATTCGCAATGGTTGGTTCTATAGTCCAAAAGCGAAAAGGTGGAGAAATTTTAATCTCCACTCTTAAAACGGTTATTGGATTTCTTATAATATCTGGTGGAGCAAGTGTACTTTCAACTACTCTTGGTAATTTAACCAATGTAATCAAAAATGGTTTTGGAATAGGACAAAAAGGCTCTTCTATGGAATTTATTATTCCATCAAATGAGGCTGCAATGGCCTGAATGCAAAAAACTGTACCCGATCTATTCACAACAGCATCATTAATAATGATACTTGGAATGGTGGGAAACATTATATTAGCTAAATTTTCAAACTTAAAATTCATTTACTTAACTGGGCATGTAATATTCTATACCTCTCTTGTACTTTCACTATCGATGTACATGGCTGGGCTTAGACCATTGGAAAATACACAAGATACTGCAATATGCTTATTATCAGGAATGTGTTTTCTTGGACTATATATGGTTATTTCACCAGCCTTATCTGCTAAATATGCAGCCCAAATTATAGGGAATGACAAGTTAGCTCTTGGGCATACAGGAGGTTTTGGATGTGCTCTTTCAGGTATCATGGGAGAAGGTATTTTAAAAGCATCTAAAAAATCAGAAATTACAAGTACTGAGAATATTAAAATACCAAAAAAACTTAAAATTTTAGCAGATAATACTGTGGCATTATCTGTTACTATGCTAATAATTTATATGACAATTATGATGCTTGGTCTTGGTTTAAAAGGTCTAGATGCATTTGTTGTTGATGGAAAATCAATGTTAGGTAGTGATAAAATTTCAAATTCATCAGGTGGAGCGATAGCCTTTGCATTTGTTCAATCTCTAACGTTTGTTTCTGGAATTATGATATGTATCTTTGGGGTAAAAATGTTTTTGGAGGAACTTATCCCGTCCTTTAGTGGTATAGCTACAAAGCTAATTAGAGGTTCAAGAGCAGCTGTTGAAGTTCAAGCTTTTTGGCCATATGCTCAAGATGGAGTTGTTATTGGTTTCTTATCATCATTTATAGGAGGATTACTTGCATTTGGAGTCATGTTAGGTACACACTTTAGTGTAAATCCTGAACTTAAAAAATACTTTCCGGTTGTTATTCCAGAGTTATTTCCACATTTATTTATTGGTGGAACTGGTGCTGTATTTGGTAATATTAAAGGTGGTTATATTGGTGCAATTGTTGGTCCATTTATTATTGGATTTATATGAGCATTTTTCCCAGTTATTTACTGTGATTTAGGATGCATACCCGCAGCCGTCAATAATATTAATGGACAACAATTAAATGGAACTTGTTTTGCAGAAGTAGATCACATTATTGGCATAATACCATATCTGGGAGTAAAATATTTGACTGGCTGAGGATTTACCGGATTGGCTTTTGGAATGTTTTGTTCTCCAATAGTTATTAGTCAAATTAAAAACGCTACAAAAAGAAATAAAAAATCAAAAGTAACATTAAATGATATCAAAAATCAGCAGTTAGAAGAAGAAAAAATAAAAGATGTAGAAAGTGTAAATTAATTTACATAATGAGGCACTTTAATGAAGTGAAGTATTATAGCAATTATTCTTGCTGTAGGGCTAGTGGTTGTTATTATTTATTACATAACCTTTAATCTTAGACCAACGGTTGTTAAGAAAAAGGCAAAGTTAGACGGTATTTTATTATCTATAGATAAAAAAGAAAGTAGCTGAATTTTATTTTCGAATACTCATTTAGAATATAAAAAAGATAAATGAATACTATTTGATAATATGATAATGACTGACTCTTGCCTATATCTTATAAATTATTTGGCTAATGTTGGAAGTATTGTTGAGACTGATTGAAAGAAAGAAAAATGAGAGTTAAAAAATAAGGGAGATAGTAAATTTATTAAAAACCCTATTTTAGTATATAAAGATCAAATAAAAAAATTTTTGAGAATTTTGGATTTTAAATTTGAAACACAAATAATATTAGTTGTTGATAATGAAAGTTTTATAAATACTGATGAAGATGTCTTTATTATAAAAGAGTTTGATTTAGATAAATTACATGATAAAATTAAAAATTTTGAAATTACAAAATCATTTGAAACACCTATAAGTCAAGAGGATAAGAGAAAATTCCTTATTAAAATACAAAATTATGTTTATGATATAAATAAAAAAAATATATTAAAAGGAAATGAGGAATATTTACCAAATAATAAGAAAAAAGGATTTAGAAAGTAGAGAAATATGGAAAACAACAAAATATGTGAAAAAGTAATTGTAATAACTGGTGCCGGGGGAATTATATGTGGTGGATTTGCTAGAGAATGCGCTAAAAATAATTTTAAAATAGCATTATTGGATATTGACATAAAATTTATCACGATTCTTAAAGATGAATTACTAAAAATTAACAAAAATGTAATTGCTATTGAGTGCAATGTTTTAAAAAAAGACTCAATAATAAAAGCGTGTGAACAAGTGATAAAAGAATTTAGCAGAATTGATATTTTAATAAATGGCGCTGGTGGTAATAACCCCAAGGCTACAACAACAAACGAGAGATACTCTGAGAATGATGTTAAAAACAATGATGTAGTTAGTTTCTTTGATATCGATCCGGATGGGTTCAAATTTGTTTTTGATTTAAATTTAATTGGAACTTTCTTACCAACACAAGTATTTGCAAAGCACTTGTTACACAAAGGTGCATCAATAATAAATATTTCATCAGCATCAGCTCCTCATTCTATATCAAAAGTGCCAGCCTATTCAGCTGCTAAAGCTGCAATTGAAAATCTAACACAATGATTAGCATATCATTTTGCCAATACTGGTCTTCGTGTTAACGCTATTGCTCCAGGTTTCTTTTTAACTAAACAAAATGAAAAATTATTAATAAACCCAGATGGTTCTTATACAAATAGAACAAAAAAAGTTTTAGCCCACACTCCTATGAATCGCCTTGGAAATGTTAATGAATTATTTGGAACCCTTCTTTATTTAATTAATGAAGAAATTAGCGGATTTGTAACTGGAACCACTATAACTGTCGATGGTGGATTTGGTTCATTTTCAGGAGTTTAAAATGAAACTTTCATTTAGATGATATGGACCAAATAAAGATCCAATTTCTTTAAAATACATCAGCCAAATTCCAAATATTTCATCAATAGTAACACAGTGTTATGAATACAAACCTGGTGAAATATGAGAACAACAAAATATAAAATTACTAAAAAGCCTTGTTGAGAAAGATAAATTAAAAATGGAGGTTATTGAATCTGTTCCAGTTCATGAAGATATTAAGTTAGGGAGGCCAACAAGAGACAAATTAATCGCAAACTATTGTAAAACGCTTGAAAATCTTGCAAAAGAAGGGATAAATGTTGTGTGTTATAATTTTATGCCAGCATTTGACTGAGTTAGAACGAATTTATATAAACAAATGGAAGATGGCTCATTTTGTGAGTCATATGACCAAAAAGATATAGATAAGCTGGATGCAGCTTCTGCTATTAAAAAGTTCAAAAAACTTCCAGCTTGGACTCTGAGCTTTCCAGATGAGGAAACAGAAGAAATTATTACTTTATATCAAAAAATGAGTAATGATGAATTGTGAGAAAATATTTCATACTTTATAAATTCGATTATGCCAACTTGTGATAAATTTAAAATAAAAATGGCAATTCACCCAGACGATCCAGCTTGGCCCATATTTAATATTCCAAGATTGATAACTTGCGAAAAAAATATTGAGAGATTTTTAAAAATAAATGATTCGCCTAATCATGGATTAACATTATGTGTCGGTTCACTTGCCACCAATTTAGAAAACAATTTACCAAAAATTGTTAATAAGTTCGTTAAAAAAATATTTTTTACCCACATTAGAAATATTGAATATACTTCTAAAACTGAGTTTCAAGAAATAGCCCACGCAAGTAAAAAGGGTGTTCTGGATTTGGTGGAGATATTAAGAGTTTATCGAGAAAATAATTATCAAGGATATATTAGACCGGACCACGGAAGAATGATATGGGGTGAAGAAAAACTACCTCACACACCAGGTTATGGTTTGTATGATCGCGCGTTAGGGCTTAGCTATATCAATGGTGTTTGAGACGGTCTAGGTATAAATAAAAAGTAAGGTGATTAAGATGAAAAAAATCAATGAAATATATAAAAAAACTTCAAATTATAAAACAAAAATAATTCAATTTGGCGAAGGAAATTTTCTTAGAGCATTTATCGATTGACAGATTCAACAATTAAATAAAGCAACAAATTTCAATGGTGGTGTAGTAATAGTCCAGCCTATAAAGGACGGTATGTGTGAAAAATTATTAGAGCAAAAAAATCTATACACAGTTGTACTTGAGGGTATTGTTAATGATAAAAAATTTGAATCTTCAGAAATTATAGATTGTATTAATGGGGTGATCAACCCTTATAAGGATTATGAAGAATATTTATCATTAGCTGATAATAATGAAATAAAATTTATTTTTTCAAACACAACAGAAGCTGGAATCATTTTTGATAAGAAAGATGTTTTTAATAATAAACCACACACAACATATCCGGGAAAATTAACGGCTCTTTTATACCGTAGATACAAAAACAAAATGAATGGATTTTATATAATGCCGTGTGAGCTAAATGATAATAATGGTGAACTTCTTAAGAATGTCATAATACAAGTTGCAAATAACTGAAAACTTGAAAGCGATTTTTTAGAATGAATTACAAATAAAAATGCATTTTATTCTACTTTAGTTGATAGAATAGTTCCCGGCTTTCCAAAAGATGATATCCAAAAAATATGAGAGAAAAACGGATATGAAGATTCAATGCTTGTAAAAGCAGAACCCTTTTTGTTATTTGTTCTCGAGGGAGACAAAAAGATCGAAAATGAACTTTCTTTTTCTAAAGCGAAATTGAATGTTAAGGTTACCAATAATGGTAAAGTATGGCACGATTTAAAAGTTAAAATTTTAAATGGTCCACATACAACGATGGCACTAGTCTGCAGATTATTAGAGACACAATTAGTTTCTGATGTTATGAATAATGATAAACAATATAAATTTATTAGAGATGAACTTTATGATGAAATTGCAAAAACAATTGACTTACCTATGGATGAGATATTGAATTATGCAAGAACAATCGAAGATAGATTTCGAAACCCATTTGTAAAACATAAATTAGACGCAATTTCTCTCAATAGTGTGGCAAAATATAAGGTTAGACTCCTTCCTTCCTTATTAAAATTTTATGAAAAAGAAAAAAAATTACCTAAAAGAATATGTATTGCACTAGCCTCATTGCTTGCTATATATGGTAAATTTGGACCATCAACAGTTAAAGCTGTAGAAAGTGACAAAAACATAATTATGGATTTTGAAAATGAATCTAAGTCAACTAATTATGTAAAAAATATTTTATCAAAAAAAATATATTGAGGCATAGATCTTAATGAGATTCCAGGACTCACAAATTATATCAATGAAATATTAGATGAAATAAAAAATGGCAGCATATCAAATATTATTGAAAGTGTAGGTTAATAGAAACAAATGGTGTGATATGAAAAAAATTACAATACTAGAACCAGAAACAGATATGGTTGCTGTTGCTTTAGAAAATATTGATAAAGGAACCAAATTAAATATAAATAACAATAATATAACTCTCCTTTCAGAAATTAAAAGAGGTCATAAGTTCGCCATCAAAAAAATAGAAAGCGGAGAAAATATTATTAAGTATGGATACCCAATTGGTAAGGCAACATCAAGTATTAATATAGGTGAATGAGTTCATACTCATAATATGTCAACAAATCTTAGCGGAAAATTATCTTATCAATACAAACATGTTGTTAATAAATTAAAATATCCTGAGAAAGACAAAAGAATATTTAAAGGGTATGTAAGAAAAAATGGAAAAGTTGGCATTAGAAATGATTTATATATTATCCCAACAGTTGGATGTATAAATGC
Organism: Spiroplasma endosymbiont of Aspidapion aeneum; assembly: GCF_964031045.1. Taxonomy (NCBI): domain Bacteria; kingdom Bacillati; phylum Mycoplasmatota; class Mollicutes; order Entomoplasmatales; family Spiroplasmataceae; genus Spiroplasma; species Spiroplasma endosymbiont of Aspidapion aeneum. The sequence goes on from NZ_OZ034994.1 coordinate 187,426, forward strand.
TGTTTTAGAAATAGTTTTAAGAAGATTTGAACAAGAAAATCCTAATCATAATTTTGATAATATAGTAATATTAAAACACCCATATGGATGTTCTCAGTTGGGAGGCGACTTTGAAACAACAAGAAAAATATTGATTGATGCAGTTTTACACCCAAATGCAGGAGGGGTATTGCTTTTTGGACTTGGGTGTGAAAATAACCAAATGGAGGGTGTCATAGATCAACTTAAAAAAATAGAAGACATAGATACAAATAGGTTAAAATTTTTAATTGCCCAAGAAGTAAAAGATGAGATCGAAAATTCACTAAAGCTGTTAAATGAATTAAATATAGCAGCAAAAGATGATAAGAGAACGATTTGCCAATTAAGTGAGCTTAAAATAGGATTAAAATGTGGTGGTAGCGATGGATTAAGTGGTGTTACTGCAAATCCGTTGGTAGGTAGATTATCAGATTTTATTTGTTCAAATGGAGGTTCGACAGTTCTAACAGAAGTACCCGAGATGTTTGGTGCAGAGCAAATTCTAATGAATCGGGCAAAAGATAAGAGAACTTTTAAGGAGGTTGTACTTTTAATTAATAATTTTAAGGATTATTTTGAATCATTCAGGCAACCAATTTATGAAAATCCTTCTCCCGGAAATAAGGAGGGAGGGATAACAACTCTAGAAGATAAATCGCTTGGTTGTACACAAAAATCGGGATATTCACAAGTTAATGGTGTCTTAAAATATGGAGAAAGAATTAAAGTCCCGGGACTATCTTTGCTTGAATCACCAGGTAATGACTTGGTATCTTCAACAGCATTAGCATCTTCTGGTTGTCAGATGATTTTATTTACAACCGGTAGAGGAACACCATTTGCAACATATGTACCAACTGTAAAGATTTCTTCTAATTCAGAAATATACAATTTGAAACCCCATTGAATAGATTTTGATGCGGGTAGATTAATGAATGAAGATATGGATTCATTAGCGGAGAGTTTTATTCAATTTATAATAGATATTGCATCTGGAGAAAAAAATACAAATAATGAAAAAAATAAAATTAACGGATTTGCCATTTTTAAAACTGGTGTAACCGAATAGATAGAGGGAAAATTATGAAACAATTTTGTGGAGAAGATTTTTTATTAGAGTCAGAATTAGCAGAAAAATTATATGCAAAAACTAAGGATATGCAAATATTAGATTATCATTGTCACCTAAAACCGCAGGAAATGCTTAGTAATTATAAATTTAGAAACTTAACTGATTTATGATTAACCGGGGATCATTATAAATGAAGACAAATGCGCACATGTGGTGTTTCTGAAAAATATATAACTGGTAATGCGGATGATTATGATAAATATATTAAATTTGTTGAATCATGTGAAATGATGTTAGGTAATCCAGTATCGCAGTGGTCTCAATTGGAATTAACAAAATATTTTAATATTAAAAAACCATTAATATTAAAAAATGCAAAAGAAATATGAGAACAAGTTAATAAACAACTAGACAAAATGACATGCCGAAGTTTTTTAGAAATGTCTAATGTATATGCTGTTTGTACAACAGATGACCCAATAGATTTATTGGAAGAGCACACAAAGCTTAAAGATGATTGAAATAAAGTTAAGGTAATTCCAAATTTCAGACCAGACAAAATAATGAAAATCAATGCTGAAGGTTTTAATGATTATATTAAAAAATTATCAAAAATATCTGATGTAAATATAAACAATTATGAAAGTCTTATAGAAGCGTTGTATAATAGAATTGATTATTTTCATACTAAAGGAAGTAGGGGAGCTGACCATGCGGTTGATGTTGTATTATATGAACCAGCAACACGAAACGAACTAAATGAAATAATAACCAAACGTATAAAAGGAAAAATGTTAAATGACGGAGAATTTGCTAAATTTATAGGTAATATTTTATTAGATTTAGCTAGAAAATACCATGATTTAAATTGAGTTATGATGGTACATTTAAACTGTAAAAGAGACGCAAACAAGCCTATGTTTTCTAAATTAGGTCCTGATACTGGTTTTGATTGTTCTGGAGAGCAATTTGTGGAAAAACAATTAAATGATGTGTTAGGTACTTTAAAATCAGAAGATAAATTGCCAAAAATGTCACTTTTTTCACTAAATGCTACCAACTGAATGTCTATAGCAACAATCGCTGGTTGCTATCAAGAAAATGAAAATGGTATTAAAGGAAAAATACAATTAGGAACAGCGTGATGATTTGCGGATACATTAACAAACAACACAAAACAAATAAATGACTTTGCCGAGCTCCAAAGCTTAGGTGTGAGCCTTGGAATGTTAACTGATTCTCGCTCATTTTCCTCTTTCACCAGACATGATTATTATCGAAGATTGCTATGCAATATTATTGCAACATGAGCTAACAGAGGTTTATGTGTTAATGATGAGGAAATTTTAGTTAGAAATATCAAAAATATATTCTTTAATAATGCAAAAGAATTTTTTGGGTATTAAATATGAAAAATATTGAACTTGTTATCGTTGATAAAAAAGATTTAGCTAATTTACAAGTATCTAATAATGAACGAGTTTTGCTTTGTGAGGATATTAAACACAATGGTCTCACACCATCGATTGAGTTTGTGAAACATTTTCTAAATAATATTAAACAAAAAATACATGTGTTAGTAAGAGACGATGGTAGTAATTATTTAATGAGCACTGAACAATTAAATAAAAATATAGAATATGTTAAAAATTTTGAAAAAGAAAATGTACACGGTTTTATGTTTTCGATTTTAAATGAAGAGAACTGTATTGATTGAAAAAAAATTGAATTATTAAAATCTAATGCAGGTTCTAAAAAAGTAATTTTTGGAAAGGCAATTGATATTGTGTGTGATCCTATTCAAGATTTAATCAAGCTTAAATCACTTGGTTTCTCTGGTGTATGTTTACAAGGTGGTACAACACCTGCTAGAAATAATATTAAAAAAATAAAAGAAATAATGAGTAGTGCTATTTTTGATGAAAAATTTGAACTAATAGTTTCTGGTTCAATTTCCCCCGCTGATATATCAATTTTAAAAAAACTTGGAAATATTTCATTACATATCGGATCTTCAATAAGATATAATGAGTCATGGGAAGAAATGATTAACCCTGAATTTGTAAATGGGATGGTATCAAAATTTAAATAAATTATATCTATGATAATATTGAAATAAATTGCTATATTTTATTTTGAATATTAAATAAAAAATTAATTTATAACCATGATAGCAACAAAAATAATTAGTTGTTATGGTGGTTATTTTTTTATTATCAATATAGAATAATTAAAATTATAATTTAATCATAGAAATTTTTATTAAATTTGTGTTTACTACTTAAAATTGACAGGAAAAATTACCCTTAGATAATGATACACATAATTATTATAAATATTTTTTATTTATCACAATATTAATAAGCACAGCTTAAAATTATAAATAATCATTAACTATTTTTTAAATCTTATTAATAGTCAATAATTTATTTTGTAATTTATTAAGATTTCATATCTAAAAGTAATAAATTATACATAACTTAACTGTTATTTTAGGATTAATTCCCTTAGACATTTATTTTATAAACCGTAATTATCAACACAAATTTTTTAAATTATTTATCGTAAAACTTTAATTTTGATCCAATAAATAATTAAATTATTAGTTTTTACAGTGGAATTAAGTTATTTTAAGGCTTTTAATTAAATATAAATATCGTTCAGAAATCTAAAATAGTTCAGTTTATAATTTGCAATAAAATAAGTTTCTATCAATTGATAAATATTATTTATTATTTTTTTAATAAAATACAGCAGTACTCATATCTATTTAATTTTTATCTACTGTATTTTATACCGTAATTATTATTTTTTAAATATATACCTTTTTTTATTCATATTTTCATTAGTATTTACTTACATATGATAAAAAAATTTGAATATAATCTCTTATGTATACAATAATAAAAAAACTTTAGTTTATGGAAATATTTTAATCATTTTTTGTCAATTGAAACAATGAACCAAATACTTATTATATTTAAAATAAATTTCTTTGATAATAATAAAAAAGTGGGAATATTTTATATTTTGGCTGTCTCTTTTTGTTAATAAATAATATTCTTATCTGGATACTTTTTAGTATATGTGATATAGACTGAATTACACTTAACTTTCCTAATATAAACAATTAATATTTAATAAAAATATTTTATACTTATTTTATATTTTTTTAGTTAAAAGGAAATATTTTTTTTATATGAAAATATTTCTTTATACCTATATAATTAATATTTCTTCTTAAATATCAATTATTATATTAATATTGGAGGTGGAAATGGAAAAGTATGTTTGTATTGATATAGGTGCTAGTTCCATAAAAGTAGGATTATCTTATATTCAAAATAATAAAATAATTTTTGAAAAAATTCATATGGCTACAAACAAAATTTACAAAAAAGAAAACAAAATTGTTTGGGATATAGACATGTTATTTGATGAGATATTGATTGCCTTAAAGAAAATAAAATCTATGAGAATAAATAAATGTAATTTATCAATTGATACTTGAGGTGTTGATTATGTTCTAATAGATAAAAGTGGTAATATAATTGACAGTGTTTATTCATATAGAGATAAAAGAACCAATAACTTCTTTAAGAAACAAAAGACTTTTAACTTTGAGGATGTCTATTTAAAAACCGGTGTGTATCCATTAGAATTTAATACTATGTTTCAATTGTATCAACATAAAATATGAGAATTTAAAGAACTTGATAAAATATTATTTATTCCAGATTATTTTATATATATGTTAACTGGTAAAAAAATAGCAGATGTATCAAATCTATCAACATCACAATTGTACGATATCTCTACAGGAAATATTAGAGAAGATTTTCTTGAAATACTTAAGATTAAAAAAGAGCACTTTGGGGATATTGTTCAACCAGGAACAAAGATTGGAAAAACATTAAAGAAATTAGAAACAAAATATGATATACCAGAATGTACAATTTGAAGCGTTGCATCTCACGATACAGCATCAGCTTTTCTAGCGGCTTCTACAGATAATAATAATGATGTTCTAATCTCAAGTGGTACATGATCATTGTTGGGTCTTATTGTAGATAAACCAATTATATATAGAGATGCCTTGAGAGAGGGATTTACAAATCTAGTTGGGTTTAATAAAAGTATTTTATTTCTAAAAAACATTACAGGAATGTGAATTTTACAGGAAACAGAAAGAAATTTATCGCATAAGTTTTCAATTGTGGATTTTATAAATGAAGCGATAAAATATGAAAGATTTAATTATTTAATGAATTGTGAGGATGATAGATATACAGTTCCTGAAAACATGATTTATGAAATATGAAAATATTTTAACGAGACACATCAATCAGTTCCATATAACATCGGAGAACTAATAAGGTGTATAATCGATAGTTTAGCCCTTTGTTATAGTAAAAATATATTCAATCTAGAAAAAATTGCAAATAAAAAAATAAATAATATCCATATTTTTGGTGGAGGATGTAGGAATAAAATATTAAATCAAACTCTTGCTGATATATGCAAAAAAAATGTTATAGCGGGACTTGTAGACGCAACAATGATAGGTAATATTATTGTTCAAATGTTGGGAAATAAAGAAATTGATAATGAGAATGCTGCCAAAAAAATAATTAGAGATTCATTTCAATTTGAAATTTACAAGCCCGATAATATAAACTACCAAAGTGTTATAAATAAATTTAATATGATAATAGAAATGGGAAAAAAATAATGAATAAAGAAATAAAAGATCGCTTCGAATATGCTAAAAGTTTTTATAAAAAACTAAATATAGATGTTGATAAGGTTTTAGAACGTGTAAGAAAAATACCAATCTCTGTAAATTGTTGGCAAGGGGATGATGTCAAAGGCTTTATGAATAATTCTCAGCCTTTATCTGGAGGAATAATGGTTACAGGAAATCACCCTGGTGCTGCAAGAAATCCTTATGAACTTAGACAAGACTTAGAAAAGGTATTTAGTTTAATTCCTGGTAATCATAAATTAAATTTACATGCAATTTATATAGATTCAGATGAAAAAATTGATATAGATCAAATAGAGCCAAAACATTATAAAGGTTGGGTTGATTGGGCAAAGAAAATAAATATAGGATTAGATTTTAATCCAACACTTTTTTCACACAACATGTATAAAGATGGTTTTACATTAAGTCATCCAGATAAAAAAATTCGTGATTTTTGAATAAATCATTGTCAAAGATCTATCAAAGTAGCAGAATATTTTGCTACAGAACTTAAACAGAAATGCGTCAATAATCTTTGAATACCCGACGGATATAAGGATTTTACCGTTGATAAGTTCAGTCCAAGAAAAAGATTAAAAGAATCTCTTAACAGCATTTATGCTATTGATTATGATAAATCAAAAGTTTTGAATACAATGGAATCAAAATTATTTGGTATTGGAATTGAGGCATACACTGTTGGTTCTAATGAATTTTACTTGTCTTATGCTATAGAAAACAAAACAGGTTTATGTATGGATATGGGACATTTTCACCCAACTGAACAATGTTCGCAAAAAGTTTCAACAGTTATGAATTTCATAGATGAATTATTATTGCATATGACAAGACCTATGCGATGAGATTCAGACCATGTTGTATCATTAGATGATGAAACACAAGAAATGACATCTGAAATTATTAGAAATAATTTTGAAGATAGAATACACATTGCGTTGGATTTCTTTGATGCTACAATAAATAGATTGGCTGCCTGAGTTATAGGTACAAGAAATGTAATTAAATCAATTGTAAAATCTTGCCTTGAACCAACATCAATATTAAAACAGTTTGAATTATCAAATGACTTTACATCACGTCTTGCAATCATTGAAGAACAAAAATCATTTCCTTGAGTGGATGTTTGAAATTATTATTGTGAACAGGAAGGTGTTCCATATGATGGAGCGTGGTTAGAGGAAATTAAGGAATATGAAAGAAACGTTCAGTTTAAAAGAAAGCGATAAGGAGATCCTATGTTAAATGAAAATATAATCAACGCAGATATTATTAATGATTTTTGCGAAATATTATTAGAGATGTATAAGAATGGTTGATCTGAGAGAAATGGGGGAAACATTTCGTTAATAATTGATGATAATATAATAAATAAATACATAAAAGATTCTAAGCTAGGAATCGAAACTAAGTTGCCATTTAAAACAAAGGAACTCGCAAACAAATACTTATTGGTAACGGGTAAAGGAAAATATTTTCGTCATATAGCCAAAAAAAATAAAACAAAATATAATGCTGGTATTGTGAAAATGAATAATGAAGGTGGCGCATTTAATACAGTTTGAGGATTTGAGAAAGGTTCTGAACCAACTAGCGAATTGCCATCTCATCTATTATCACATGCAGCAAGGCTGAATAAGAACCCAAAACATTCAGTTGTAATTCATTCACACCCAACTACAATAGTTTCGCTTACATTTACAGAAGAATTGAATGAAAAAAGTTTTACAAAAATAATGTGAAAAATGATATCAGAAGCGAGCTTTGTATTTTCTGAAGGAATAGGCATACTTCCTTGAATGGTGCCGGGGTCAAATGAAATAGGTATTGAAACTGCTAAAAAAATGAATAATTATAGATCGGTAATATGAGCTCATCATGGTATTTTTTGTTCAGGAGAAACATTAGATGAGGCATTTGGTCTATTAGAGTGCATAGAAAAATCTGCAAAAATATATCAAAATATATTATCTACAAATAAAAAGATTATTCAAGAAATAACCGATATTGAGTTAATAACTATGTCGAAACATTTTGGATATAATTTAAATAAAAAAATTTTAGATAAGGGAGAATAAATATGATAAATTATGATTATTTAAAAGACATGTTTGGTTTAGAAAATAAAGTAGTAGTAATAACAGGTGGTAATAGCGGTTTGGGTAAAGACTATGCAGAAGCACTAGCGTCTTGTGGAGCTAAGATATTTATCTTTGCATATGATAAAACAAATGTTGATGAAATGAAAAAACAATATAATGAAAATAAATGAGAACTTGAATTTGAGTTTGGAGATATAACAAAGCAAGAATCAAGAGATAAATTAATAAAATCATGTCTAGATAGGTTTAAAAGAATTGATGTGCTTGTTAATAATGCGGGAACAATTTCTAGAACTCCTATTCTTGAGGGTACAGATAATGAGTGACATAAGGTTATGGATATTAATCTTAATTCTATTTATAGTCTTAGTCGTGAAGTTTGCAAAGTATTCAAAAAACAAGGCGGAGGTAAAATTATTAATATAGCATCAATGTTAGCATTTCAAGGTGGGAAGTTTGTTCCAAGTTATGCAGCCTCTAAACATGGAATATCAGGAATAACTAAGGCATTTGCCAACGAATTAGCTGAGTATAATATAAATGTAAACGCTATTGCTCCCGGGTATATTGAAACAGCAAATACAGCTCCTATTCGTGCTGATAAGGAAAGAAACAAGTCTATTCTTGATAGAATCCCTGCAGGTAGATGAGGTAAACCATCTGATGTAGCGGCTACATGTGTATTCTTAGCTAGTAAAGCCAGCGATTATTGTAATGGATATATATTTGCTGTTGACGGTGGATGATTAGCAAGGTAAAGGGGGATATATGAAAAAATCAGATTCATTTTCTAAAAAAGAATTTCTAAAAATGACAAATGAAGAATTAAGAGAAAATAATATATGCAATTTATTTGAAAAGGATATAGTTAATTCAGTTTATAGTTATTATGACAGAGTGATAGTTATGGGGGCAAGACCTGAATCTAAGAAACTTGATATATCTTCTGGAGAATATATACATGCAAAATATCTTCTTGAAAATAGAGAGTTGGGTATTATAAATATTGGCTTTGATGGCGTAGTCTCTGTTGATGGAAAAGAATACATTCTCAAAAATAAGGAGGCTTTATATATTGGAAAAGGAAAACAAAAGATAATAATTAGTTCAAAGGACAATAAAAACCCTGCCTTATTTTATATGTTAAGTGCACCGGCTCATAAGGAATATGAAACAAAAATTGTTGATATTGAGCATGCAAATAAATTAAAATTAGGCACAAAGGAAGAAATAAATGAAAGAGTTATTTATCAATTGATCCATCCCAGTATTTTAGATACTTGCCAATTGTCAATGGGAATAACCTGCTTAGAAATTGGTAGTGCATGAAACACAATGCCACCACATACGCATGACCGAAGAACCGAAGTATATTTATACTTTGATATGAAAAAAGATAGCACAGTATTTCATTTTATGGGTGAACCTAGTAATACAAGAAGTTTAGTTGTACATAACAATGAAGCTGTTATAAATCCTCCATGAAGTGTCCACTTTGGTGTAGGAACTAGTAACTATAGCTTTGTGTGGGGTATGGCTGGAGAAAACAAAGAGTTTGATGATATGGACCATATTAAAATATCAAACATTAAATAAAAGGAGAGTTTATGAAAGAGAACAACCTAAAACTATCTAAACAAGACCTCGAGAAATTTGTAGATAGTGGTTCATTTATTAATCAAGATGAATTAATTAAAAAAATAGAATTAAACAACAAGCATGGAAAGGAAAAAGCTGGAGCAATTGGGGAAATAATTGTTAGACATGTAAATAGGTTATCACAAAATGTTTTTGTTCAATCAATGATGAAAGGTTTTATGATGGTTATCCCTTTACTTGTTGTTGGTGGATTATCAACCCTAATTCAAACTGTTCCAGAAAATCTTGTTACAGCTTTTGGTACCAATAAAAATTGAAGATTACCAATTTGGTTGCACCAAATTTGTACAGAGGTATTTAATTATACATATGGATTGGCAGGAATATTATCATGTGTTGCTATTACGTATGAAATGACCGTTCATTTAAATAAGGATCTAACAACAAACAAAAAAATATATCCTTTTGTAACAATAATAGCTGCAGTTTCATGTTATATGATATTCACATTGGGACAAAACATATATGAATTGCATGTTATCCCAGATAAATATATAAAAGACGGTGGTTTATATATACCATCCGGAACAGCGTTTAATTTCAAAACTAATGGTGGAGTAGCGTTTGGTTATGTATCTCTAGATGCTCTAGGTCCTAAAGGGATGTTACCCAGCTTGATAATTGCTTTTTCAGTTCCATTTATATATAAATGATGTTTTAAAAATAATTTTACAATTAGATTACCGAAATTTGTACCTTTTGCAGTTTCGTTAACTGTAATGGTGTTAATACCTATACTTTTAAGTATTGTTATATTTGTTATTCCTGCGTTTATTATTTTACATTTCACAGGACAAGGAGCATTTGATTGAGTTAATGGAAAATTATCAAATTTATATAACGTATCAAATACTTTACCATTTTATTGTGGTTATCAAATATTGTGTGCCTTATGTTATTTTATGGGAGTTCACAATGCTATTATATCAAATATTTTCGAATCTGTAAGACAAGTTAATGTTACAGAGAATGCTAAAATAATGCAAGAGTTTATAAATGGATTATCTAAAACACCACCGATGAATTGTTATGTAGCCGCAACGGCCACAAATATGATTGGTGGTCTGGGGTGTTTAGCTATGGTTCCGTATTCAATTTTATGTTTTGCAAAATCTAAAAGAATGAAAGGTTTATTTGTTTTAACAGCTGTTGCGTGTTTCTTTAATCTGCCCGAGCCTATACTATTTGGTCTTCCAGTTATATTAAACCCAGTCTTGTTCCTACCTATGCTTTTAGCTCCTATTGCAAACTCAATTCTAATGTATGGATTTATTCATTGGGGACCAAATATGTATGCCCCATACGTAGATGTGGCTTGATGTCTACCATGAATATTTGTTCTACCAGTGGCTACTGGTGTCCAACCAATTTCATTCCTATGTATGTTTTTAACCTTATGTGTTTCATTCGTAGTATGGTCTCCATTCATAATAATTCAAGACAGACTTATATTAAGAAAAGAAATAGAAGATGGTTTAAGCTCAAGAGATTCAATAGAAAATATGTCTGGTTTTGAAATATTGTTGATGTCTATGAGAGATAGAAAAAAATATGAAGATTACAAAGTTATGAAAAATAATTTAAAAATTGCAAATAAAAATAAAATAATTGAGGAAGAAAATATAGAATACATAAAGTATTTAAAAGAACGCCAAGCAAAATCTAAATATAGTTTGGAAAATATTAGAACAAATCTAAATCAAAACAATATTTTGATTATAGGTTCTTTAAAAGATAAAAATGATGAGGCAAAAAAATTAGCCTTGTCAATTATTAATGGGCTTGATTCAGATCCAAATAGAGTTTTATTTGTTAGAACTGGTATATGTGAAAAATTAGGTAAAACACGAAAATTAGTTAAAGTTGCACAATTAACAATAGTATTACAAAGTGCAAGAGAATACTATGAGGAATATGAACTTATTTCTGATAAAATGAATCACATTATAATCCCAATTTCTTATGAGGAGTGTACAGAATATACCAATAATTCACCAAAAGCAATTAAATTAGTAGCTGACCACACAATACAATCTAACTTGATAAAATAGATAAGGAAAACAAATGAATAAAAAAGATATTATAAAAATTATTGAAGATGTAACACTACATCTCTCAACACTGAGAGATCCAGAAAATAAGTATGCAGTCAGAGTTCCTGATGGAAGATTAATTCCTAATAGAGATTTTACTTTTTGAGAGTGAACAAGCGGCGTTGGACTTTATGGTATTATGAAAACTTATGAAAGTACTAAAAATAATAAATTTTTAGATATAATTTATAATTGATTTGAAGAACAATTACCAAAAGAAACCGAAAAAAATATAAATACAATGGTTCAAATGTTAACTTTATGTGATCTATATAAAATAAAAAAAGATAGTAGATATTTGGATGTAATTAAGGAATGGGGGGAATGACTTGTAAATAAATTACCAAGAACTAAAGAGGGTGGATTCCAGCATGTTGTATATGCTTCTATCCACGAACAGCAATTATGGGTAGATACATTAATGATGAGCGCTTTAACAATAGGAAGAATTGGTGTGCTGTTAGATAATAAAAATTATATTGATGAAGCAAAATATCAATTTTTAATTCATTCAAAATATTTATTTGACACAAAAAATGATTTGTGATTCCACGGTTATTCATTCATAGAAAAATCTAATTTTTCAGAGGCTCACTGAGGCAGAGGTAATAGTTGACCAACCATAGCCATTCCTCAAATAATAAACATTTGTAACTTGAGTTCAAATGATCCAGTAAGAAAATTTCTAGAAAATATTTTAATTAATCACATTGATAAATTATCAAAATTGCAAGATAAGTCAGGGTTATGACACACAATTCTTGATGATAATTCAAGTTATCTAGAAACAAGTTGTACCGCTGGTTTTGCATATGGTTTACAGTATGCAATTAACAGCAAACTAATAGATAAAAAATATCAAACAAATGTTAATTTAGCAGTGCAAGGGTTGTTAAAAAATATCACGAAAGAAGGCGGTTTGTTAAATGTGAGTGGTGGAACACCTGTTTTCAAAACCTCTGAGGAGTATAAAAAAGTAATTCTTGGAGACTACCCATATGGACAAAGCATGGCAATACTAGCATTAATAGAATATATAAAGGTTATTTAACTATGAAAAATATAATCTTAAAAAATAATAATATAGATAAAATAAATATACCCGAAGATTTTATAGAGTTTAGTGATTTAGTTCAATTAAAAAAAATAATTTTTCAGTATAATGCAGACACAAGGTTTCATATTTTTGGTTATAATCTATATAACTGTTTTATAGAATTAATAAGATATAAAAAATTTGTTGTTACATATGTTAATTCTATATGTGATACAATTGAGACAATTCTATTTAGTGATGCAAACGTGTTTTTATATGAATTACGTGAAATATCCATAGATAAGTCTATGAGTTTATATAAAAACGTTATTCTACAAAAAGAAAGAGTAAAGGATGATTATCATGATATTTATGTTAATGAATATCATTCATTTGGTAAAGATGATGAAAAATAAAATCTTACTTATGATTAGTGATGAAATAAAATATAAAGAAGATATTAAGTCACTTGTGTATAAATACAATCAATATGATATTGAACTATTAGAACATAGAACTACTAATCTTGTTAATGCTACAAATAAGTTCATTGATTCTTATATAAAAGAAGACTATATAAAGGGTTTAATTGTCTGAATAACCGGAATTGGAGTAACTAATCTTTTAAATAAAAAAATGCAAAATAAAAATTCATTCACAACTGTATCAGAATTTTATTTAAATGAGATAAAAAAAGACTACAATATAGATATTCTTGTAATTGGAGAAATGGTAACTGGATATAAAAATTTAACATATATTATTGACGAGTATTTAAAGGAATAGGTTATGGTTATAATTGGAAAGATGTTTCTTAACAAAGGCTATGAGAAAGAGTACAAAAAAAGACATGATGAACTTTGACCAGAAATGGAAAAGGCTATATTAGATCATGGTTTACAGGAATATTATATTAATTTAGACACTGATAACAATATACTTTATTCTTTTCTAAAGGTTGATAGTGCTGAAAAATGAGAACAGTTAAGAAATACTAGAATTTGTAAAAAATGGTGAGCTTATATGTCAGACATTATGGAGACAAATGATGATGGTTCTCCAAAATTTATTAAACTAACTGAAGTTTTTCAACTTAGTAGATAGAGGAAGATATATGAAAAATATAATAGAACATCTTATTAATGAAAAGATAGTTGCTGTCTTAAGATTGTCAACACAAGAAAAAGCATCTAAATCCATAGACGCTGTAATAGAAGCTGGGTTTAAGTTTATTGAAATAACATTAACTATTCCTAACGCATATGATATTATTTCTAATAAATTAACAAAATATAAAAATTCAGATGTCATAATTGGTGCTGGAACTGTTACATCAATCGAACAAGCAAAAAAAGTAATAGAATTGGGTTGCAAATATATAGTAGCGCCGGATTTTAATCTAGACATTTCAAATTATGCGAAGGATTTAAATATAGTTTATATCCCTGGTGTTATGACTATTAATGAAATTGTAAATGTTATGAACCATGGTTGAGAAATTGTTAAATTATTTCCCGGTAATAATTACACTCCTGGATTTATTAAATCAGTTTTGGCCCCTTTTCCAAATTTTAAAATTATGGTAACAGGTGGAGTTGATATTAATAATTTAAATGATTGATTAAACGCGGGTTCGGTTGCTGTTGGTATTGGTGGAAATCTAACAATTGATATTGAGAAAGATAATAATTATAATAATTGTGTCAAAATTGCTAAGCAGTTTATTAGTAAGGTAAATCAATAATGAAAATAGCTATTTATGGTGAGATGTTGATGAGATTATCGACTAAAAAAAATCAAATATTTAGAGAAGGTGAATTAGTATCAATGAATTTTGGAGGTGCAGAATATAATGTCGCTTGTAATTTGGGAAATTGAGAAAATAATGTATCTTTTTACACTTTGTGTGGTAAGGACTATCTAACTACCAAGTGCCTTAATCATCTTCGCTCATATAATGTTGATATTTCCAGTGTTAAATATATAGAATCACCAAACCCATTAGGCTTATATTTTTTAGAGGATGGAACTGGTTATAAGATTCCAGATGTTGTTTATAATCGAGTTAATAGTGTATATGCTACAAATGAAATATCAAATGAAATGCTGAATACGATATGCAATAATAATGATTTTTTGTATATCTCAGGAATTGCTTTTGCTCCATCAACAATAACAAGAAACTCATCATCAAAATTAATTAAAAAATTCTATAATATAAGGAAAAATGTGATACTCGATTTTAATTATAGAGCTAAATTATGAGATTATAAAACTGCTAAAAAATTATATGAAGAAATACTCCCATTTATATCATATGCATCGTTAGGACTTAAAGATCTACAATTTATTTTGGGAATTTATAAATATGATGAAAAAATTACTTTTGAAGAAAATATTTTAGAAGGATTTAAACTATTGTTTAAAAAATATCCAAATATAAAATCTGTATATTTTACTAAAAGAGATTTTATAGAAAATAATGGCCAAAAAATACAAGCCTATTTTATTAATAGTGATTTAATGATGTACAAATCAGAATCATATATGTTGTCAAATATTATTGATAGAATTGGAACGGGTGATATATTTTCTGCAGGGATTGTTGATGGAATTTTGAATAACAAAGACCCAAAAGAATTTATTGAGTTTGCCATGAAAGGAAATATATTAAAACATTTTTTCTTTGGAGATAATGCTAAAATTTGCAAAAGTAAAATTAATGGTTTAAAAAATAACTTTGATGTATCAAGATAAAAAAAATATATTTGCATAATTTTGATATATTTTAATGTAAGACGTAATATTCAATTACGTTTTACATTTTTTAATTTACAATGGTTATTTCATTTTAAACAATTTTTATATTAAATAAATTATTTGTGGTGTTTTAATATAGGTAAAGAAGTTAGGTATATCAAGCTTTTAAAACCTCAGTTTTTACAGTAAATAAAATAATTGTAAAATGGCAAAGGTAACCCTAAGGGGAGGAAATAATATTTACCTCTCACTAGTAGAAAGGTTACTTTTTTTATGAAAAAATATAGTTACAAAACAAAATATCAAGCAATATTAGACTATTCAAATGGAATAGAAATTAGTGAAATAGTTAAAAAATACAACATAACTTCTGGTGCGCCGCTTATTTCATATTGGATTATTAGGTATAATAATATTGAAGAATTAAAATTATCTTCAATGAAGGAAGAAGAATATATGGCAAAAATTGAATCTGAAGAAATATTAAAAGATAAAAAAATGAAAAAACTGGAGCAAGAAAATAAAGAATTAAAATGGGAAAATGAAAAACTTAAGATGCAAAACAATGTGCTAAAAAAGTTCGATCCTTCATGACAGATGCGTGACATGAAGGAGAAGATGACGACTAAACCATATAAGCATCATTCATTTTGTGAAATATATATAAAGGAATTTAAAAAGGCTGGAACTGTTAAAAAATGTGTGATGCATTGGGAGTATCTGTAAGTAAATATTATGCATTCAAAAAACGTTTTAATTTGTTAAAAAAATCAGAATTCAAATACTGAAATTATCCACCTTTCATCCCTAAATATATACCAAAAGCTAATCCTAATGCAGAGGATATGATTACTAAATTTTATACAACATTTAATGCTCCTGGGAGTGCTTTTACAATAAATAAGTGGATAAAAACTACATATAATGTTAATGTTAGCCGAAAAATCATTCGAGATTACCAATTAAAATAACCCCTTAAAATTCCCTGTGGCTGTTCGTTGAACTAAGAGAAGTAAGGCAGTGCGAATTAAACAAAACATTAGAAATGATTTAATTAGAAATGATACATATACAACATGTCCAGGACAAAAAATTGGTATTGATGGAACTTGATTTAAAGATCTATTTATAAATGGAAAAAGAACTAAGTTATTATGTGAAATTGCTTATGATTGATTTACTAGAAAAGTTGTTTCATATACAATCGGTCAGGGCGAAAATACACAAACTGTTGTTTCAACATTATTTGGTATTTCTAAATATCTGTCAAAAAATAACTTCACAAATTGTATAGTTCAAATGGATAGAGGTTCAGCCAATCTTTCCTATGAAGTTCTAAATTATGAAAATCATCAACACAATTTTATAATATCAATGTCTAATTCTGGTTTTAAGCACAATTCATCAACAGAGGCATTAAATGGTTGAATTAAAGAACAATTCTATTTATCAGTTGGAAATCACTTTAATTCACTTTCAGATTTTTACAAAGCATTCAAAACATTTATTAAAAACAAAAATTTATTACAAACTTATATTTACAAACAAAAAAGAGGTGAGATATTTATTTAACTTCTCTCCCCTTAGGGTTAACCATGCTCAATAATAACAACAAATTTTAATAAATTTTACAATATTATAAGTAGCTCACTATCTTATTTTTTTACTTTCTTTGTGTAAAATTGTAACGTTATCAATTAGTGATGCAACTGTCATTGGACCAACGCCGCCAGGAACCGGAGAAATCTTATCAACCAAATCAATAACATCATCATAATCTACATCACCGCAATATGCACCGTTAATAAAATTTGCCCCAACATCTATAACAACTTGACCTTTACTTATAAATTTTTTATTAATAAATTTGGGTTTACCAATAGCAACAATTATCAAATCCGCCATTTTTGTTATATGAGATAATTGTTTTGTTTTGCTATTACAAACCGTTACAGTTGCTTGCCTATTTATTAGTAAATTTGCCACAGGTTTACCAACAATATTGCTTCTGCCTATTATTACTATATTTTTCCCTGATATGTCAAAATTAATATTATCGATTAATGAAACTATTCCTTTAGCAGTGGCAGGTGCTATTAATGACTGCCCTAAAACCGCTCTTCCTTGAGATACATATGTAAAACCATCAGCATCCTTACTTGGGCTAATAGTGTTTACAATAAAATCTCAATCTAAATTTTTGGGTAGCGGGGATTGAACAATAATACCTGTTACTGACTTATCATAATTTAATGAATCTATTTTTTTTATTAATTCACTATTAGTAGCATTATCGTCGAACCTAATGTGGTCAAATTGTATGCCAATTTTTTCACATAACTTTTTCTTCATCCTTATATATATATTACTTGCGGAGTTATCTCCAACCTGAATGATAACCAATTTAGGAATATCATCTCCATTTAAGGTTTTTATATATTGAATACTCCTTTTGTTTATTATATTTGCTATATCAATTCCATTTATTTGTTTACATTTCATAATTTTATTATATATTAATTATATTGTGCTTGCTTATTATTATTCTAATTGATAATATATATAAGTAGATAGGGGCACTTTATGATAGATCTACTTAATTTAATAAATAAATGAAAAATTGATAAAAATAACTTAATACCATATGGGCAATCTTTCAAGCTTAAGCATCAATCTTATGTTAATAATGGCAAGAAAGGGAAGTTAATTTTAACAACGTCAATAAATCCAACAAAATCTGGTGAAGGAAAAACAACAGTATCAATTGGAATAGGTGATGCGCTAACAAATCTTGGTAAAAAAGCTATGTTAGCATTAAGAGAACCTTCAATAGGACCGGTATTTGGACAAAAAGGTACTGCCACCGGAGGAGGAGAATCAAGATTAGAACCTTATGATGATATTAATCTCCATTTTAACGGAGATATGTATGCAATTGAAATGGCAAATAATTTAATTAGTTCAATTATTGATAATCACATATACTGAAAGACCGACCTTGATATTAATCATAATTTAGTCACTTGAAAAAGAACATCAAACTTAAATGATCGATCTTTAAGAAAGGTAGATATTAAAATCAGTAAATTTATCACAAGATGTGAAGAATTTGTCATAACGCCAGCCTGCGATATTATGAACATTATGACAATTTGTGAGGATATTAATGATTTTAAAAATAAATTAGAAAATTCAACAATTGGTTTCAATAATCAGGGGAATGAATTATTTGTGAAAGATCTTAAAATAACAGGTAGTATTTTGTCAATACTAAAGGATGCATTCAATCCAAATATTGTAAAAAGTGCTTACAACACACTTTCTCTAATACACTGTGGTCCTTTTGCTAATATATCGGTGGGTACTAATTCAATAATAAGTACAAAAATTGCACTTTCGTTATCAGATTATACAATAACAGAATGTGGATTTGGAAGTGATTTAGGATTTGAAAAATATATGAATCTTATAAATTTCAACAAGCAAAATCTTATACCAGATTGTGTTGTTCTTGTTGTAACAATTAAGGCACTTTTAGAGCACAATGATTTTGAAAATAATTTTAAATTTCTAAAAAGACATATACAGAATATTAAACAATTTAATTTAAATATGATTGTTGCTATTAATAAGTTTAGTGGATTTAAAGATAAAGAAGAAGAGCTTGAGGAATGATTAGTCAATAATAATATTGATTACGAATATTGTTCAGCCTACACCGATGGACCAATAGGAGCAACTAAATTATCAAAAAAAATTATTAAATTGTGTGATAATAAAGTAGATATTAAGACAGTTGTTAGCAAAGATAATTCTATTGAAGAAAAAATAGCATTAATTTCAAAAAACTTTTATGATATTGATGAAATAATCTATTCTGATATTTCTCAAAAAAAGCTATTAGAATTTGCGAAAAAAAAAGATCAGAACTTTTTGCCAATCTGTATTGTTAAGTCACCCACAACATTAAGTGGCAATAATGAAAATAAGATTGTTATTAATGATATAATAATTAATAAAGGAGCGGGGTTTGTTCTTGTCTATTTAAATAATATATTTTCTATGCCCGGATTAAATAAAAATCCAAATGCTGAAAAAATAATGTTTAATATGAAAAATTATAAAATAGAAAATTTAGACTAGCATATGGGGGAATAATGTTTGTAAAATTTAGTAAAGATATTTCATTTTATACTCTAAGAAGAAAGTGGATATGGGAGCTTAATGAGGACAATATTGTTAGTATTTCTCGAATGAAAATTAGAGCGATAGAAAAAAAATACAAAGATAACGCAAATTTATTTGATGAATTTAAATATTTAGTTTTTTGAAGGTGAGTCAAAAAGAATACAGATATTTCCGAGAGATTTGTAAATAATTTTAAAAAAATAATTAATAAATTAGGTTTGTCATTGTCTCCAAAAGAAGAGAAGTTTATTACAAATATTGAAGAATATGTATTTTCATCTTGAAGACCATTGAAGTCAATACCTGTTAGATTCAATCTTTTTCCAAAAGAGGAGGTTAATTTATATCAATCAAAGGTTTTTCTTTTAAGATGAGACGATATTGATTGTAAATCTTATGAGTTGGGTGAATATGACTTATATTATTCAAATCTAAGATTAATATTTTGTGATAAATCATATACTATTCAACGTGAAATTTATAATAATCAAATTAAAGATATTGATATTTTAATAATAGGTACTATTGTTTATCTACATAATGGTAAAAATTACCTTCTTAGATCCAATAATAAATTATTGTCATATATTTTTTTGTTAGATATTATGCCGCAATTTAGAGATAAAAATAAAAAACCAGATTATTATAAATTATATAGTTTATCTGATGCTTTTTTTAATATAATAAACTAGGAGAATTATGGAAAAATATGTAGTTGAGCTATCCAATATTGTAAAAATATTTAATAAGGATTTAATTGTTTTGAAGGGTATTAACCTTAAGGTTTCATACGGTGATGTAATTGGAATAATTGGTCCTAAAAATTCTGGAAAAGGTGTTTTAGGAAAAATTATTGCGGGGGATGTTGCGCCTTCTTTAGGTAAATTATATTATGGTTTTGATAGTGTTTCACCAAACAACATTGGACTTCAATTCAGAGAGACATCTTGACCTGACGGATTTAGAGTAAAAGACATGATTACTTTATATAAGGAGATTTACAATTTAGAAGATGAACAATGACTACAAAAACTTTACAGTATATTTAGAGTATCTGATTATTGAAATAACAAATTAAATAAGGTAGATCCTTTGTGATTGCAACTATTTAATACTTTTTTAGCTTTTTTGCCAAAGCCAAAACTTATAATCATTGACGCCATATCCACAACCATTGGTGTTGATATAAGAAAAAATATTATTGATTTCATATTGAAATATATTGAAGAGAACGATGTTGCGGTCATCATCTTAGCTCCTGATAGTACAATGTTTAAAAGATTATGTAATAGAATCATTCTAATGGATGAGGGTGTTATAATAAAAGATGAAGTTATAGATTCTAAAGCTAGAGATAAAGTATATGAAGAATATCTTTTAGAATCTCTGAAATATATTGAAGAAAATAAATCAGAAAGAATTCTTAATCCAATTTATATGCCATATATAAAAAAATCTCTTGAATGCATTGAGATTTATAAGGAACTTTATAAAAAATACATTCAATTGCATTTTGAAAACAGAAAATTAAAAACAAAGAAACTTTTACTTTCAATTAATAAATGAAAAAAAATACTTTTTTGAATAAATATTGTTTTGACTGACCTAGGTAAAAAAATAGAGACAATGAAGAGACATAATCAGATAAAGGTTGAGATTTCATATTTTGAAAAAGAATTTAAAAAATTTCAAAGGTATTATAATAAATCTGTAATTAGTTTTAAGTTGAGAAATGATATTAATAGTTTTTTAGAGGGGTCTTATGTATTTATAAATTTTATATTAAAAGATTTAAAAGATTTCGAATTAGAAAAAACTAGAGTCCAGAAATTAGATATTATAAATAGCAAAGACAAAGAGTTAGAGAGATATAAGAAAAAAGTTATTCTTGAAGAAGAAAAAATATTGAAAAGATTTAATAGGCATACAAAGGCAAATAAGTAAATGTTTAGAGAAATAAAAAAAATATTTAAAATACTATTTATTAATTATATTTCAGACTTGCTAGGATTATACACAGGTTGAGCTATAATTATTTTAACATTATTTGCTTGACTATTCTTTAAGGATACTTATGGAGTATCAGAGACTTATGATGCTTTTGTTACAGCATCCGCAATCGGTGTTTGTTGTGTAAGAATAAGTTTGTATAATTTTGCTAGAACAATATTCATTTTCAAAAATGATAATATTTTCGATAGATGGATTTTTTCAGGTGTTAAAAAGATTAGTATAGCACTTGCTTTTATAATATTTAATTTTATATTATGCACACTATTATCATTGACATTGATAGCTATATCTTCTTGTTTTGAATCTCAAAGATATTCTATTAGAGATATGAATGTACCTGTATTCTTACTCGGTTACATTATGATGGTTTTTACATGCCAATTAATAGGATTTATTGCTGGAATGTATATATTTAATTCATATGAATGAGTTGTTACATTTGGTCTTTTTAATTATTTTGTTTCAATTTATTTATTAGGACTAGGTATACCATATAATATATTAGAGCAATATCGTTTCTTATATTGAATAGGATATTTATTAATACAAAGGCCTGCAATAATGTTAATGGATGTTGGATGAGTTAATGCCGAAAATATGCAATTTACATACAATAATATAACACACTCTTTTGGATATGGTGAAAATATTTATTATTTACTGGCTAATTTGTTTATATTTATAATTATCTTACTCGGTGCTCTAATATTTTTAAATATTTGAAAATATTCATTTAAACAAAAAGAGAGTTTACTTTTTATAAATGAATATCTACAAAAATTAAGACATGATCTTGATTTTCTTGAATCCAAACAAGAAATTAAGGAATATTTAAAAAATCATTCAATCACAAATAGATTACACAACAATAAAAAGGCTACGAATAATGTTAAAAGAAAATAAAGCATTTATAAAGGATAAAAAATGATTCTCAATAGTACATTTTTATTTTAAGTATGCAACAACATCATATTTCTTTTCCCCAATAAAATGTTTCATTGGATTTTTTGTTATATTATTGGTATTAAATATGTGACTTATTACGCATAGTGTAGATTATTTTGTTGTACCAAGTTGTGTGTGTGTTGGGATGATTAGGAATACCACACAACTATTTTTTCTTCAATTAAAGCAATACCGTGAAAGTTGTTTACACGCTAGAATTAAATATATAAAAAAAACACTTGCCCCATATATTGGTTTTATGTTATCAAATTTATTAATTAATATTATAATAATTTTATTAACATTAGGAAATGCCTTTATCTATAAATCTCAAAGAGATTTACTCGGGAATATTAATTGATTTTACTTTATTTTTGGAATATTATTATTGTGATTATTGCTAATATCTATGGCATATTCCTTATATATTTATTCTCGAAATCTTTTAGCTTCATATTGTATTTCAATTACATTTTATATTTTTGCTGTTTATTATTTAGGTTGTGCTTATCCATATTATGTAATTAAGGAGTATGCATTTATAGATAATGCAATGTATTTCTTTCCTCCGAAATATATTGTGAATGTTGTGCAAGCAAGTTATGTAAACGCAACTGATTTATATTTTGTCTTTTATAAAAGTAATAAATCAATCTCTGTTGATTATGGAATGGGACATAACATTTGGTATCCGATATTAATATCAATTGGATTTATATTGTTGCTATCATTTTTAACTATTTTAAAATGAAAAATAAATAATATTAAGGCACAAAGCAATTTTATTAATATTAATTCTATTAAAAATATCCAAGATAAATACCAAAAAAAAATAGCTCAATGCTTAACAATAGATGAAGTTAATATTATACATAATAATTTTAAAGAAAATTTTGAAAATAAGACAAGCAAATAAGATAATTATATTAGTTATTATTATGAATATTGTATAATAAATATATTAGAAAGATTTATAAAGTGAGTCATATTAAAAATAATCAGTTTAAATCAGGGAACAATAAAATTTTAAATAATATTCCGAGCAAGAATGATAATGAGTTAACAAAGGATAGATGATACCATAAATTAAGAGTACCAAGTGCAATGCTTATTATTCTTATGCTTATAGGGTTGATCGTTGTTATTTCATGAATTTTACACTATTCAGGGGTTACAACTTCATATTACGATTCTGATTCAAAAAGTTCTGTATCAGTAAAAGTAAAGGCGCTTGGTATAATTGATATTTTTTATGAGCCGTTCGTAGGTTTTCAAAACACTTCAGATATAATTATTTTTATGTTTTCAATTGGTGCATTTATTAATATTGTTGTTGCTTCTAAATCGTTAGAAGCTGGTACACAAAGAATATTAAAAAAAATGAAAGGTAGAGAAGTGTTAGCGATAATTCCGCTGATGCTATTTTTCTCTTTGTGTGGAACTGTTGAGGGAATGTGTGAGGAATCCCTTGGTTTTTACATTATATGTGTTCCAATAATGCTTTTAATAGGTTTTGATACTGTTACAGGTTTCTTGATTGTATTTCTTGGAGCAGGAGTTGGTGTAATGTGTGCTACAATTGATCCGTTTGCTGTTTCTACAGCTGTAAAAGCGTTAAATTCAGCTGCTCCAAATAATCATAATTTGTTCACTGAAGGAACTGGATTAATTTGAAGAATTGTATCATGGTTGGTATTAACGTCTTCAACTATAACATACGTTATGTTTAGAGCACTTAAAATTAGAAAAAATCCCCAACTGTCTGTTTCGTTTTCAACTCTTGAAGAAGATAAAAAATTTTTTTTATCAAATAATATTGAAGAAATAGAAATGACATGAAAAAGAAAATTAAATCTTGTAATTTTTATTGGCGCATTTATAATGATGATTATATATATAATCCCATGGGATTCAATTTTAGGAATTGATTATTTTGCAAATTCTGGAAAATGAGTGAATAATAATTTGCCATTTATTACTGGAGTTATTCCTGGTTTTGGAGATGGTAATGATAACTTCTTAATTGTTGGTAGTTTTTTCCTAATAGCATCAATAATATTGGGATTTATTAACACTCTCGGGGAAGAGGAATTTTTAAGACTTTTTATGGAAGGTGCAAAAGGTATTCTCTCTGTATCATTAATTATAGCTATGAGTTCTGGTTTAAATCAATCATTATCAGACTCCAATATTAAATGAATCGTAATTGGTGGTGTTGGTGATACTATAAACAGCATACATTTTGTTGTTCTTAAAATTATTGTAATTTTTATATTATTTATATTAATTTCATTTTTACTCCCATCTACATCTGGTTTTGCTAATACTGTTTTACCATTAACAATAAATTCATTGTTAATTAGTGGTGCTAATGGCCCTGAGTTAAGTTCAATTGCTCCAAATATTATTTTAGCATTTGTAATGGCAAATGGGCTTGTGAATTTATTTACACCACTGTCAGGTGTAATATTTGGAGGTTTAGAGTTGTGCAGACTTACATATAAACAATTTTGACAGTTTATGTGAAAAATTATTTTAGGTCTTTTTGTTCTATGTTTAATAATGTTAATTATTGGAACTTTATTAGTAGATTCTAACATATTGCCTAAAAATATATAGTATTTTTTATACAAAAAATAATTTAGGATCAATTTAATATCAATTTATAAGAAAATAATATTTTGGTTGCAAAAAATAATCACAATAGCGGAGTGCTAGTGATCATTTTTTTAATTACCAATTTTATAATTAGAAAAAAATATTTAAAAACTATTTTATAAGATGCTAAAATTAATTTTAATTACTTTTTTAGCAATTTTTAATTGCGAGAAAGTGTACTTACCACATAATTATTCGCAGAGTTTTTAGGCATATAAGGTGATGTAATTAAATTTTAATTTTTACTAAATTTTACCATCAATAAGTTTATCTCTCTTTAATAAACGTTTTCTAAAGTATTTTATTATTTTTTTATGTTAAAAAATCATTTGATACAACACCTAATAATTTTGGTAAAAAAATCATTTTTATGGTAAAATATTATTGTTTATATAAAGGGGAAATATGAGAAAAAAAGTAATATTTGGAAACTGAAAAATGTTTAAAACAAATAAGGAGGCTATTGAATTTATTCAAGATGCGGAAAATAAATTAAAATTACCAAACAATTATGTGGCAGGTATAGCAGCGCCATTTACTGCATTAAGTGACTTAAAAAAAGTGTCAAAGAACATTATCATATGTGCACAAAATTGCCATTTTAAAACAAATGGTGCTTACACTGGCGAAATTTCTATTCCAATGCTAAAAGGGATAGGGATAACACATGTTATTATAGGACACTCTGAAAGAAGAGAGATGTTTGCAGAAACAAGTGAAACTGTTAACGAAAAATTAAAATCTCTTTTAAATGAAGGTCTAACACCAGTATTTTGTTGTGGTGAAAGTTTAGAAATTTATGAGTCTAAAAAAACAATTGATTTTATTAAAGAACAAATAATAAAAGGATTTAAGGATATTAAAGATTCTGATGCAGAAAAAGTTATTGTTGCTTATGAACCAATATGAGCAATAGGAACTGGTAAGACAGCCTCACCAGAACAAGCTCAGGATGTTATTAAAAGTATAAGGGATATATTATCAAATATTTATACAAAAGATGTAGCTTCAAAAATTATCATTCAGTATGGTGGAAGTGTAAATCCAAAAAATGTAAATAATATTTTATCACAACCAGATATAGACGGTGCATTAGTAGGTGGTTCTAGTATTGAAGTATCATCATTCTTGGAGTTATTTAAAACAAATGAAAAATAATATTCAACTAATTGCCTTGGATATGGACGGCACTTCATTTCATAGGGCCGGAGGTATAGTTGACCATAATATTCAACCGATAAAAAAAGCAGAAGAGCAAGGTGTGAAAGTAGTATTTGTGACAGGGCGACCATTAAATTGTGATCTAAATAACGATTTATTTAAACACGATATGGTAAATAATGATACTCTAATTGTTGGATTTAACGGTGCACTAATTAAAAATTTATTAACAAATGAGGTCCTACATCAAGAAGTAATAAAAAAAGACATAGTTAACAAAGTATTTAAAGCAGCAAAGAAATATAAAGATGGTAGTATATCTCTATGGTGTTATCTTATTGATGAATTTACTGCAGTTGTTAATAAACCAATTAAAGGTGATTCTTATCTTGAGGGTGAAAATCGCTTTTTAAAAGGAAATGCTATAGTATATCACGATGATATGAAATTAACTGATGCTTATAAATTCATTATTGGAACAAATGAAGAGGGATTTATTAAAGATCTTAATAATCTGGGGCTAACTTTTTATGGCCAACTAGGAAAAAACTCAGAGGTAGTTTCAACAGAGGCAAGCAAAGGAAAGGCCTTAGAGTATTTATCAAAGAAATATAATATTTCACCAAAAAATATGTTATCTGTAGGTGATGCAGAAAATGACATTCCAATGTTAGAATATACAGATTTTTCATTTGCACCAAGTAATGCAAGTGAAAAAACAAAACAGTCAGCAAAGTTTGTTTGTGATCTTTCAAATACTGAAGGTGCAATTGCCAAAATTATCGAAGACTTTGTAATTGAAGGAGAAAATAAAAATGAAAACTAAAAAACCTATTGTATTAGCTATATTAGATGGATGAGGTATTGAAAAAAGCGGAAAAGGTAATGCTATTAGTGAGGCAAACATGGAATTTGTTGAAGAATTGAAAAAAAAATATCCATGAGTTAAAGCGCATGCAAGCGGGGAGTGAGTTGGTCTTCCAGAGGGACAAATGGGAAACTCAGAGGTTGGGCATATTCATCTTGGTGCTGGAAGAATTAAGTATGAGTCTTTGTCGTTAATTAATAAAATAATTGCTGATGGTAAATTTGATGATAACTATGAGGTGAAATCTGCAATTGAAAATTGTAAAAAAAATAATTCAGCATTTCATATCATGGGTTTATTTTCTGATGGTGGTGTTCATTCACATATGAAACATATGTTTGCAATATATGAGGCTTGTGCAAAGAAAGGTTTGAAAGAAATATATATTCATTTATTTACAGATGGAAGAGATACTAGCCCAAAAGCGGCAATTGAATATACCAAACAATTACAAACATTAATAAGTAAATATAATGTTGGAGAAGTTGCTTCAATTTCGGGTCGTTTTTTTTCCATGGATAGAGATAAAAGATTTGAAAGAACAGCGGAGGGTTACAAATCTTTAGTTACAAGAACAACAAAGAATTATTTTTCAGATCCAATTGCTTATATTAATGAACAATACAAAAATAATAAGGATGATGAAGGTATTATTCCAGCATACAATATAAATACTAAAAATGGTTATATTAAACAAAAAGATTCAGTATTTTTTGCAAATTTTAGACCAGATCGAGCAATTCAATTGGCGAGTATAATTACAAATAAAGATTATATTGGGTGAAAAGATAAGTCATTTGAGGAATTACCATTTGTAGGAAACGATATTTATTTTGTTTCAATGATGGAATATTCAGAATCTATAAAATCAAAGCACATAGCTTTTAAACCAATTGAGGTTATTAATGGTTTAGGTGAATGATTGGCTGAAAATGATTATAAACAATTAAGAATAGCAGAAACTGAGAAAATTGCTCATGTGACATTTTTCTTTGATGGTGGAAAAGATTACTTTAAAAATGGTCTAGCAACCCAAGAAGAAATATTAATAAAAAATGCAAGTATTGCACTAATTCCATCTCCAAAAGTTGAAACTTATGATTTAAAACCAGAAATGTCAGCGGTAGAAATTACTAATAAATTAATTAATGAGATTGATAAAAAGGAATATGATGTAATAGTTTTAAATTTTGCAAATTGTGATATGGTTGGACACACCGGTGTATTAGAGGCTGCAATAAAAGCTGTTAAAACAATTGATAATCAACTTAAGAGAATATATGATGCAAGTGAAAGAAATGGATATACAATGATAATAACAGCAGATCACGGTAACGCAGAAGTTATGATTGATGATGAAGGGGGTCCAAATAAAAAACACACAAATAAATTGGTTCCAATTATTATTACAGATAAAACATTAAAATTACGGGAAGAAAACCCAGCAATAGCAGATGTGGCACCAACAATTTTAGAAATAATTGGGTCTCCAATTCCAAAAGAAATGACTCAGAAAAGTTTGATTATAAAATAAATTACTAAATATAGCTATAAAAAAACCATTACAAGTAATGGTTTTTTTATAGCTAATTTTTCTTTTTCATAGTTTCTAAAATAGTATCATAAGCTGCATTAATTTCTGCCATTTTTTGTTGTGCGTTTGCAGATTTGTTTTTATCTGGGTGATTTTCTTTTGCAAGTTGTCTATATGCTTTTTTCACATCATCTGCACTTGCTCCTTCTCTTAAACCAAGAGTTTGATATGCTTTAGATAATCTTTGCCCTTCATCTGCTTGTTGGTACTGTTGATAATTATTTTGATAGTGTTGGTTATACTCTTCATTTTTTCGATATCTTTGATTTTGTCTTCCAATTCCAAATATACCAGTTATTAGTCAATAAAGAAAAACATAGTATAAAACTTTCCCAGCAAACCAAAATATCATCATTATAAACATTAATACATCATCGTTCAACTTATCTTACCCTTGCTTTCTATCAGCCTATAACTCTTGCAGATTTTCTAATTTCTTTTTCAATATTAAGAACCGCTTTTTCAGATTCATATTGAGTTGAAAGTATATTCCATATTTTTCCCTTGTAACTACAACAATCTCCAGCAGCATATATATATGGTCTTGATGTTAGATTATTTTCATTAACTACAATCCTCTTTCTCTCATCGAGAACTAAGTCTTCTAAGCCTTTTAGTGCACATTTTTTTGCAATAAAACCATATGCTATAATAATTTTATCACACTTTATTCATTTTTCTTCTTTATTTTTATTATTTCTTATTAATATCGATTTTATACAATTATTTATTATTTCTTTGTCAACCACAACTCAATCTGCAAATATGTTGACTTTATTTTTTACCATTTTGTCTATTTCTGCCTGGGTTGTTCTAAATTCTTCTCTTCTATGTACTAAATATACATCTTTCGTAAAATTAACTATTTCATTTGCAAAATCAATAGCACTATTACCCCCGCCAAGTATAATAACTTTTCTATTAGCAAACTGTGACAAATCCTTAACATTATAAATTATGTTGTCATATTCAAAATCATCCGCCCTAATTGGTTCTAATTGGCCAGCGCCCAAACATAATAATATTCTTATAAAATTAACTTTTTTAGTATTTGAAAATGTTACATTAAATGTTTTTTCATATTTTTCATCATTAATAGTTTCAATATTATCAATTCCTAAATTTGGTAAAAATTTTAAATTCTTTTGATTTTTTATGTTTTCATTCATATTATTAACTAGATTTTTTGCTATAATATCATTGATAAACGGTAGGTTTGATATTGTTTTTTCTGGATAAAATTTTGAGATTTGTCCACCAATATCATTACTCGTTTCAATCATTATTGTTTTTAAATTATTTTTGCTGGCAACCCTTGAAGCATGCAATCCAGTAGCTCCGGCACCAACAACTAATAGGTCATATTTTTCCATAGTTGCTCCAATGTAACTCTATTAAATATTATAATGAAAATAAAAGAAAATAGGTGGTTATTTTGTTAATTAAGAATGTAGAAAATTTAGAAACTGTTTATAAACGCATAAAAAAGAGAAATTGAAAAAACACTGTAATTCTATTACATGGACGACTTGGGGCAGGAAAAACAACGTTTACTAAATATATATTAAAGAGAATTGGTGTAAAAGAGACTATATCATCACCAACATTTAATATTGTAAATCAATATGAAGTGGAAGGATTATCTATAAATCATGTAGATTTTTTTCGTTTGACAAAACCAATAAGTGAAGATGTTGACCTGGTGCAGGAATTAATGAAAGATAGATTATCAATTATTGAATGGTCAGAAAATGTCGAATTGGATTATACTGGCTATGATATTATTGAAATTCACATTAAAATTATTGATGAGAATTGCCGCGAGTTTTTAATATGGTAAGAGATTTATTTATAGACACTACTAATAATTGTATCCTCCTAATATATGAGGAAGATAATATCATTATTGATACTTATTTTGAGAACAATTTAACTAAGGTTAGTGATATAGTAAATCAAAAAATTGATGATTTATTAGAAAAAAATAAAACAAGATTAAGAGATATTAATAACTTTTTTGTTGTTAAAGGGCCCGGCACATTCACAGGTGTAAAGGTTGGCATAACTGTGGCAAAGACATGTAAAATGCTCAACAATAATATTAGGATATTTTTGATCTCATCTTTACAATTGATGAGTGGAATCAAAGCTACAATGGCTGTATTGGATGCAAGGTCAAATAAAAGCTATGTAGGAGTTTATATTGATGGCAAACCATATTTTCCAGACCAGGTTCTTGATAATAATATGCTTGAAGATTTTTATAGTAATTGTAAAAATATTTTAAAAAATATCAAATATGTTAAAAATTATGATAGTATTTTATTAGTAGAAAATTTTAAGTCAATAAAACATCTACTAAATGAGATTGAAAATATAGATTTACTTGTTCCTTTGTACATTAAGCAATATACATAACAAAATCTTATTAGGAGAAAATATATGAAAAAAATATTACTATCACTTTGATCTGGAATTCTTGTTTCATCACCGTTAGTAGTTACAATGAATGTTTCTAGTTGCTCTCAAAATAGTTATAAAAAAACACCACATAATATAGATGTTGATACTCAAAGATTACTTATCAATGTTGGGGATAACGATAATATTGATATTCTTAATGTTGGCGACCTTGAAAGTATAACTACAAAAGTAGATGATCAATCTATTTGTTCTGTAAGTATTAATAATAATAAACTTACCGTTACAGCATTAAAGGAGGGGATGACAACCATAACTATTAATGCAAAAAATTCAATCAAGCCAGTTTCTGTTTCTATCCTTACATATTCACTGGCAAGCAATATAATTGGAGAGTTAAAAACATATACCGATTTACTCAGTATATTATTGCCAGATTTTAAAAACCTTAATGAGAATGATTATGCTAAATTATTATCTCAAATGGTTAGTAAGAATAATATGCTTATATCGCTAATAGGTTATTTTTCAAGTGGATTTTTAAATAAGATTTCACTTAATTCTGACTTATTATCTTTTGTCAAAAAAGAAGTAGATATTTCAAAATATCAAGGCCTTACATATGAAAAAGTGATGCAAATTTCAAGCACAAGAATTATTTCAGGGATATTGGGTCTAATTGCTGGAGATAATTATGTAAAAAATGCCATTTCTTTAGATTATACAAATTCTGATGTTCAATTAACTATTTTTAATAATTTATCAAATATTTTATCAAAAATGGTTGGACCTTTTTCTTCGTTGAAAAAAGATAATATGTTTGCACTGAGCCCAACTACCATAGTTTATTCTGCAGGTGAAATATTAAACGGTTTATTTGGTGTCTTAGAATATATGAATAATTTTGATTTATCTTCTTCAGAATCCTGTACATGAGATAAAATAAACAGTATTTATGATACAAAATTAGATATTGACAAAGCGAATTTTTCAATTAATCAAGCTGCAAAAAATATTGAGTCAGGTTTATCTACAAAGCAAGGTATGGAAAATATGCTTAGAATTTTATTTGCACAAGGTGATTCTAAAGGAAAAGATGCTAATAATGATGGTTGTCTAATTAATCTAGTTGATGATGATCAAACTAAAAAAATAACTTATGCTAAATATGGTTTAACATCTCTTTTGCAATCTGTTGTTTATGGTTTAATTAAAAATAACCCAATATTTGATAAAATTCCTGGTGTAATATCTATGATTATTTCCAAGGAAAATTTAAAATTTTCTATTGCTAATGCAATTCCAAATCTACTAACATATTTATCAAATGGATGGGATTATAATAAAATTTATGTTAAGATAAAGATGCTTTTTGATCCACAGTATTTACCTTTAGAAGAAGTTATTAAAACAATTGAGTCATTAAATATAATCCCTAAGGAACAACTAAATATAATAGGCATTATAATTAAAGATCCGATAAGCTATATTTTTAAGATATTGCCAAAAAATAATGGACAGATAACATTAGATTTTACTTTCGGTAATCTTGTTGATATATTGAAATTGAATATTAATAAGGATAAAGTTTTAGGAAAATGGCAAAATTTAAAAATTACAGATTTTATTTATCAAGTTTGCACATCTTTAAAAGACTCATCAACATCATTGAATATAAACTATCTTTATGAATTTATAGGGTCATTATTATTACCAATTAGTGAAAGCAACAAAACAATCATATTGCAATATTTAATATCAAATATTGGCCAACTTTCATCACCTAATTCTTATTTATGAAATTATATTGGATTAGTATCCAATACTGATGGGACATATAATATTAGGGACAACTCTACATTATTTTATGCTTGAAAAATGGCATCAAGTAAAGGGAGTATTAAACAAATAATTATGGATATAAATGCAATTGTC
The DNA here is from genome assembly GCF_964031045.1 of Spiroplasma endosymbiont of Aspidapion aeneum. Taxonomy (NCBI): domain Bacteria; kingdom Bacillati; phylum Mycoplasmatota; class Mollicutes; order Entomoplasmatales; family Spiroplasmataceae; genus Spiroplasma; species Spiroplasma endosymbiont of Aspidapion aeneum. The sequence continues at coordinate 220,717 of NZ_OZ034994.1, forward strand.
AAGGCGCTAAAAGTTTATTAGTAAGATAAAGAATTTTATTTATATTAAAAAATTAAATTTTAAAAAAATGATAAAGTTTGCCTAAAATGAGAATATTTACAGCAAAAAATTTGTATAATATAATATAATAGTGGACTGGTACTCAAGTTGGTGAAGAGGGCACCCTGCTAAGGTGTTAGGTCGGGTAACTGGCGCGAGAGTTCGAGTCTCTCTCAGTCCGCCATTTTAAATTTAAAAAACATGTTTACATGTTTTTTTTATTTTTATTTATAAATAAAAATAATAACCTAAAATAATAGTTATACAATGTTCATATAAGATCTGATTATTTTGAAGAATTAATACATTTATGAAATAAATCATATAATTATATAACGCAAAAATTGTAAACCTATGCTTTAAATTTTTACTTGTTTATATAATATATTTAAAAAAGTGTTCAGGTTGAGATGCGACTATTACAAGTTGTTGTAAATTTTAATTAAAAAAAAATAAACATCAGGTCATAATTTATAGATAAAAGAATAGTTAAGGAAAGTTCATTTCCCTCGGATTAAACATAGCAAATGTAGACATAAAGAAAGCGATAATATTTACCCTGGTAGAGACGTTGCATTTACTGTTTAAAATTGGGATACTCACAGATATTTATTATGTTAATTTTAGCTAAAATGCAATATATATTATAAAATAATAATGGAGGTATTATATGAAAAAAAATAACAAAAATTTTTAGTACTCTTTTATTAACAACATCATTAGTTTCAACAACATCATTAGTTGAAAATATCAATATTGAGAATAATAAATTAAATAGTAAGCCTATAAGATTTTCAAATAACATATATAATAATGGTAAAAAAAATTCTATTTCCACTTTTGATGCAAAAATGAATACACTAAGTTATGATCAAAATGTTGAGATTTTTAAATCATTGTTGTCAACATCAAAAGTTGAAAATAAAAAATTGATTACTAATTTAAAAGATTTTAGAAGTAGCCTTTTAAAATTTAATTTTTTGTCTAGCGAAATAATAAGTGTGCTTACATCAAAGCAATTAAGTATAAATATTATCAAAGGAATAACCGGAGTTGATAATATTAATTCCCTTGACGTATTTGATTCACTTAATAATCTTAAGTTCACTAACGAATACTACAACAGCTATGATAATGGTAAGTATCAATCATACGTAAGATTTAATTGGTATTCAATTGAGTTTGGGTATTGGAATCTTGAGATGAATAATGAGTTATCTAAGTTATTTTCTTCAGCATCATCTGGATCAGAATGAGCAAAGGAAATGATAGCTGCAATATTGGAATCGGTAACCGATATCCCAGTTGTTGGGGAAATAATTTTGGCAGCGATCGGAATAATTATTTCAGAATATGAAATATATTCTTCAATATTTAACAATGGTAATGGTATGTGTATGGATTGGCAAACATTAGTAATTGTATATTGCAGAGCATCTGATCATAATTGAAATTAATTTTTTAAATTATATTTTTACTAGATTTTTGATAACACTATACTTATATAAATAAAAAAAAATAACAATGTCGGAGGATATTATGAATAAATTAGGATCAAAAACCCTCATAAAAGGGGTTATAAAATTTGGCACAAAAAATCAAAAGATTAAATTTTGATGTCTTGTAAGTTTGCTATTTACATTCATATTTTTAGATTTGGCTGTATTTATTTTATCGGTAAGATATCAAATTCATAACAATAATCTATCACCTTTGTATTCAGTTTTAACTGCTATTGGTTTAATTATTTGCAGCGCAATTACTATATTTTTATATTTTTTACTTTTAAAATGGTCAAAAAATTGAGAAGAGAAGTGAATTAGTGAAAATTCATTAACTTGAACAAAATCAAAATTATGTATATCATCCTACGCATATTTGTTTATATTTTCCTTAATCTCTATTCCTGTATTAATGATTGCTATATTTATTTTTATAGAAAGTGATTCTTCTCTTTTATCAATTTCTCCAATTATATTTTATATGTGTTCAATGATTTTTGTAAATTTTATTTTATTTGCTATTATTTTTAAAATAGAAAAACTAATTTATAATGAGAGATTTTCACCTAAAAAAGAAAAAACGTATAGAATAGTTACTATAACATTATTGGTTGTTCTTAATATTGTAGGTATTATATATTTATTGACTTTTTCCTATTATATATATTTGTCTATAAAAAAATGCCATGATATTAAAAAACAAAAACCTACAATATTAAAACTAAATAAAAGTGTATAAACCACAAAATATTATGAGCTTTTTAATAATAATATTAAATTTTAGTTAGTAAGGAATAAGGTATTTTTTTTGTATTTAACTACAGTATTTGCAACATTAAACGAGATAAGTTAAATAAATAACTATACTCCTTTTTTATAAATGTATTTTTGTAATATTTTTTTCGCCCTTAATATTTTTTTCAATCATTGTAAAAATTTAAATTATATTAATTTTGATTACAAACAATAAATTGCCATTCTTTAATTCTATTATTTTAATTTTTGATTGAAAAATTAAATTTAGCAGTTTTTTAAAAATTGACATTATAAAACTATTTTAATTTTTTCATAATTTAAATGTTATATGAGAAATCAACTTAGTATTTACTTATTTCAATTTCACAATTAGACTTATTTTTTGTGAGATATCTATATATGTGTATTGAAAAAATTACTTAAGTTCTCATAGTTGTCCATTAAATATAAAACAATTTTTCTAATAAATTTGAATATACTTTGTCAAGTATACAAAATGTTTTTTTATAAATTTAATGTCATTTCTTCTTGGAAATGGCATTTTATTTTGGAAAGGTAAATATCTGCTGGGGTATGTCCATTGCTTTTGATAGTTATTCTTTCATAGTTATAATAACGTATATATTCATCAACAATCATACAAACATCTGAAAATGTTTTTTGATATAAAACATGTTTATACTCAGTTTTTAATTGAGAAAAAAATGTTTCTGCTGGAGCATTGCCAATAGAGTTACCCGGTTTTGATAATGAGATAAATAAGTTTTCTCTTTTAGAAAATCGTCTAATTCAAATTGAAGTATATTGATAACCATTATCACTATGAATGATTTTTTGTTTACTTTTATCGTGATATTGTTGAGCTTCTTTTCACGTATCCATATAAAATTTGTTATCGTTTCTTTCAGATACTTTGTATCCAACAATAAATCCAGTTTTTACATCCTTTAAAATACTCAAGTATGCAAATTTATTACTATATTTTATATAGGTAACATCAGTTACTCACAATTCATTTTTTTGATAAAGATCTCATGTCTATTAACAATATTAGTATAACCGATATTACATTTTTTGATCTCAACTTGTTTTTTAAATCTTTTTTTGACTCTTATCCTTGATTTTAGACCTAGAATTCTCATATATCTTGCTATTTTAGACTGACTAATTTGCATTGTTCTATTTAAAATGAATTTTATTCGTGGAGAACCATACAAACTATTGTGATAATTAAAAATAATCTTTATTTTTTTGGTCAAACTTAAATCAAAATCTATTTGACACTCTCTTTTTCCATTTTTAATCCAGCGGCAATAAGAAGCTCTTGTTATTTTTACAATTTTGCACAATTCATAAATTTTATGCATATTTTTAAATAAATTCATATTTATTGAAAACTATTTTTTTTGGTATAAGTTTCTCATCATCTCATCAAACTTTTTTAATATCTCAAGTTCCAACTCTTTCTTTTTACGTTGTTTATTTAATCTAGCGATTTCAATGTCTTTTGGACCTTTAATAGTTGTTAATTTTATCCCCATGTTTTTAAATTTACCAGTATTATTTTCTAATGCTTTTTCTCCATAAATTTCATAATCCAAACACCATCTTCTCACAGCGTGATATGAGACATCATTTTTCTCAGCTAAAACTCTAAATGTTAAACCCTGATCAAAGTGCTGCTTGACAATTATTAATTTTTGTTCCTTTTAAATTTGCCATAATAAAATCTCCTACATATACAATAATTTTATCTCAAAACTAAACCAATTTTTAGAAATTGCTTTTTGTTTTTTTATTATTGTATACATAAGAGATTATATTCATTTCTAATAAATTATTTTTTCTTTTATATTTCTTATTATCAAATCAATAAAAGCAACTTTTTTATGTACAAATTCCTTATAATAATAAGAGGTGAGCGCATGAAAAATATTAAATATAAGCCTCCAAAAAAAAATATTATATCATCAATTTTCAAAAGTAAGTCGGGTATGAAGGGGATATTAAAATTGGCCGAGACTAAGAATGTTGAGCATTTTTTATTTTATACACATGTTAATAATGTCCTTATAATTCTTGAAAATGGTATTAGATTATTAGATGACAAAAAACTATTACCTTCACAAGAATATATTGTTTGAACTTATTTGGAAAATGAAAAATCTATAGGTCTGGAAATGGACAATTCTAGTAGGGTTAATTTTTGAAAATGATCTAATGATGCAAATATTGATATTAATGAAATAGCAACTATTGCAATAAACTATAAATATCTTGCAGAAATATCTAAAAAAGATTGAGCTCATGATGACACTAGTAATTTAATTTATATTTATGAGAATATAAACCCAGAGGCGATTGAATGGGTAATGGTAAAAAAAAGAAGTGAAATTGAATTGATCAAAACATATATTGAAAATAATAATTTAAATATTGATGTATTTTATGGTGAAAAAGGAAACATTGAAAAAATAGATAAAAAGGATAGATAGTGAATAAAATGGCAAAAAATATTGAAAAAATAACATCAAGAGATATAGACTTCGCAAAATGATACACAGATGTTGTTCAAAATTCCGAATTGGTTGAATATGGTCCGGTAAAAGGAACTATGATAATTAAACCGTATGGTTTTGCAATATGAGAAAATATTGTAAAATTTTTAGATATTGAATTTAAAAAGCAAAAGGTTCAAAACGTCTATTTTCCAATGCTAATACCAGAGGAGTTATTTAATAAGGAAAAGGAACATATCGATGGATTTGCACCCGAATTATATACAATTACTAAAATAGGAGAAAATAACCTTCAACAAAAGTTATTTCTTCGTCCTACAAGTGAGGTTTTAATTGCAAATTACTGATCTAAGGCTGTTAAAAGTTATCGTGATTTACCACTTTTATTTAATCAATTCACAAATGTTTTAAGATGCGAAAAAACAACACGACCCTTTTTAAGAAGCAGTGAATTTTTGTGAAATGAAGGGCACACTGTTCATAGTGATGAAACTGAAGCTGAAAATTTTGCTATAAAAATATGAAATGTTTATAAGCGGATAGTTGAAGACGTATTAATGATTCCAACAATTGCTGGAATAAAAACTAGAAAAGAAAGATTTGCTGGTGCTGAAACGACTTACACAATAGAAACCATGATGTATGATGGACAAGCCTTACAATCAGCAACTAGTCATTACTTTGGAAGCAATTTTACAAAAGCATATAATGTAAAATTTCAAAACAAGAATCAAAAGGAAGAATTTGCATATACAACTAGTTGAGGAATGTCAACGAGAATAATTGGTGCGATAATTATGTCCCACTCGGATGATTTTGGTCTTGTTTTACCTTCAAAAATAGCTCCAATCCAAATAAGAGTAATAAAAATAAAAGATGAAGAAGAAGTTAACAAAATTGCTAAATTAATTGAAAATAAATTAGCTAATTATAGAATTGATATGGATGAATCTGATAAATCATTTGGTTTTAAAATTTCAGATGCTGAAATAAAGGGTATTCCACTAAGAATCGAAATTGGTCCTAAGGAACTAGAAAGCAATAGTGTAGTAATTTCTAGAAGAGACCTGAGAACAAAAGTTTTGATTTCGATTAATAATATTGAACAATATGTTTATGAACAATTAAATGAGTATGATAAAAATTTATTTACAATAGCTAGAAAAAGATTAGATTCAAGAATTTATAAATTGAATACAATTTCAGAGTATAAGGAAAATCTTAAAACTAAAATAGGTTTTGCACTAGTGCCATTTTGTGGTGATGTTGAATGCGAGAATAGCGTAAAGGAACAAACCTCAACAAATTCAAGATGTATAAGTGGTGAAGAAAATAAGAAGGAAATTAAATGTTTTAATTGCAATAAGTTAACGAAGCAATTGGTTTATTTTTCTAGAGCCTATTAGAACATTGGTGGTGATACTATTATAATTTTTATAAAAACATTCTTTTTTAAAATACAGCATCTATTAATATTTGCATTATTTTTTCAAAATTTTAATTTTGCTGCTAAAATAGAATGTGACAAATTAAATTCTTTTTATAATAAAAATGAAGGTAATGATAAACCTTATGTTAATGATTATAACCACCTAAATTGAAGTGGAGTAGCATTACAATATTTTTTGTATGATGTTGTTAAAAATACAAACCCTAAATGACTTAAAAGATTAGAAGAAATAAACCCAAACAAGGGTAGACCTAATCAAATTGCTACAGATTATACTCCCCTTGTTTATGAAGATGTTTTTTCTATGTCATTAATTTCATCAACTGTTGTTGTTTCATATAACGCCATGTTAACATATGAGGATTTTTTTAACCAAGCAACTATTTATTGAATGAACACCAACTCTCCCAAAAATGAAATGTGGTCTTGGGTTAATGCGTGGTTTATTGATGTCTATACAAAAATAATAAATGAAAATTGATTTAATGATGAAAGCAAAACAATATGAAAATCATATAAAGATTATGTAAATAAATATATCAATGATAATAAAAATGCATTAGATCCAAGTACACAATTTGAAACATTTACTCTAAAGGATTACCATTATAACAACACTAATCTTGACGATAATTTCTGGTTAGCATATTCCAAATCACAATATATAACTGCAATTTGTTTTTCAAAATATTTACCAGATCCTGAATCATATGACTTTTCCAATAAACCCAAATCAAATGAGTATGATGATGATTACAATAAAATATTTTTTAATCCATCAGTTAATAATGATTTTAAGATTCCGTTAAAGGTTATAAATAAATGAATGTATAAATGTAGTAATGAAGCAATTGAAAAATATAATAATCTTATGAGTTATAGAAAATACAAAAACTTCAATGAACTAGATAACTATTTATCACAATATACAAATACCTCAAATAGAGATACAAGTGAGAATAATTATAATCCTGGTTCAAACATTGCTTTAAAAGTATCTGTTCATTCATTCGCATTATGAAATAATATTTCAGATATAGATGAAAAGAATATACAAGACACATTTTTGAGTATTTTCAATATTATTAATAAATTTATAATAAAGTCCAAAACTAACTACTTAGATCTTTTATACTCTATCGTGATCGAAAAGAACTTGCAAAAATTTTCTACCACAGGATTTAATAGGGTGTTGTCTGAATGAAGTGGTTATAATGGAGAAACCAACAAAGTTGCTTATTACTCCAACAATTCATTGTTTCTTATTATCGATGGATATTATTTAATGCCAAAAACAGATTATAATCAATTATTTAATACCCTAGATTATGCAAGTAACATGCAATATGGTGAGATTTATAAAATATTAGCATCAACCTTATGTGCTTCTGCTGGAGTTTCTAAAAGTTTCAATACATCACAAAGAGCCATTTATAAAAACAGTGTTGGTAAAAATAAGAGTTACACCCCAAATTTTGTTTTTAAAAATAGTATGTTATATGGTTACAATAATCTTGGACCATATAAAAATTTAAATATTAATAACAAATATACAACAATTATTATTGTAGTTATTTCTGTATCTGCATTTTCTTTATCTATTCTTCTCGCTCTTATTGTTTATTTTTCAATAAGAAGAAAGGAAATAAAAAAATAATAATTTAACGTACTTATATTTGTTTTTAACATACATTAAAGAGATATTTTATTAATTTTTGACTATAATATATAAAAGGGATATCTTTATGTTTGAAGCTATTGAGATTAAAGCATATAAAAATGATAATAAGCTAAGTAAAATCTTTTCTAACGGTTGCTTATTATACGAGGATGATGAACAAAAAGTTTTTGCCTCAAATAATTATAGTGTTATAGAAGATGGTAAAAAAACCTTTATAAATAAAGGTAAGGAAATTTGATTTTTTCCTAAAAATAAATTATTTAATATTATGTGATTTTTAGAACAGAATAAAACGCTATTTTTTATTAATATTGCGTCGCCTATTAGCGATAAAAATATTTACATTGATTATGATATAGATATAAAAGTCAATAAAGATGGGCAATATCAAATATTAGACTTAGCTAATTTTAATAAAAATAGGTTTTTATATAAATATGATGAAACTATAGTAAATAATGTTTGAGATACTGTAGATGAATTAAAAAAAATTATCAAAAATAAAGAGAAATGATTTAATAAAAAATATTTGGAAAATATTTTAAAAAATGAAAGTGTATATAAATGGATAAATCAAGAATAAGGAATTTTAGTATTATTGCTCATATCGACCACGGAAAATCTACTCTGGCCGATAGAATATTAGAACTCACTCATACTGTAAAACAACGAGATATGAAAGAGCAAATGATGGACTCAATGGATATTGAGAGAGAACGTGGTATAACAATAAAGTTAAATTCTGCTCAATTAAAATATATTAACAAAAATAAAGAAGAATATATTTTTCATCTTATAGATACTCCTGGACATGTTGATTTTACTTATGAGGTTTCTCGAAGTTTAGCTGCCTGTGAAGGGGTTTTATTAGTTGTTGATGCAACACAGGGCGTTGAAGCACAAACACTCGCAAATGTGTATTTAGCTCTTGAAAATGATTTAGAAATTATTCCAGTGATTAATAAGGTAGACCTTCAAGCGGCGGACCCAGCTAGGGTTAAAGAAGAAATAGAAAATCTTTTGGGAATTGATTGTTCTGATGTTCCAATGATCAGTGCAAAAACTGGATTAAACGTTGAGTCTGTTTTAGAGGCTATTGTTGATAAAATACCATATCCTATGGATGCAGATGATAATAAACCACTGAAGGCATTAATATTTGATTCATATTATGATAAGTATAGAGGTGTTATGCTATCTGTAAGAATTATTGAAGGTGTTTTGAAAGCTGGAGATAATATTTTACTTATGCAAACAGGTGCAGAACATACAGTTAGTGAAGTTGGAATTAAAACACCAATTGAAATTAAAAAAGAGATGTTGGAATCTGGAGAGGTTGGATGAGTGAGTGCATCAATTAAAACAATAAAAGATGTTTCTGTTGGAGATACAATTACATCACTTTCAAACCCAACAAAAAATCCGCTCCCTGGATATAAAAAATTAAAACCAATGGTATATTGTGGAATTTATCCAATTGATAATACTCGCTATAACGACCTTAAAGATTCACTTGAAAAAGTAAGTTTATCTGATGCTTCTTTGGTTTATGAACCTGAAAACTCGCAATCTCTTGGTTTTGGCTTTAGATGTGGTTTCTTAGGATTACTACATATGGATGTTATCCAAGAAAGATTAGAAAGAGAGTATGATTTAGATCTTATTGCAACCGCACCTAGTGTTATATATACATTAAACAAAACTGACGGAACTTTAGAATATATTGATAATCCTTCAAAATTTTGTGAGGTTCAAAAAATAAAGAATATCCAAGAACCATATGTTAAGGTAAATATTATTACACCAGAAAATTATGTGGGAGATTTAATGACCTTGTGCCAAAATAAAAGAGGTGTTTATGTAGATTTAGAAGTTATAGATAACCAAAGAAGAAATTTAGTCTATGAAATACCATTAAATGAGATAATATTTGATTTTTTTAACAAATTAAAATCTATTTCAAAAGGATATGCATCTTTTGACTATGAATTAATTGGTTATCGAGAATCAAAATTAGTAAGAATGGATATATTGTTAAATGGGGTTATTGTTGATGCATTAAGTACAATTGTGCATAAAGATTTTGCCTATTATAGAGGAAGAGTATTATGTGAAAAACTTAAAGAGTTAATTCCGAGACAGAATTTTGAGGTTCCAATACAAGCGGCGATTGGGTCAAAAATAATTGCTAGGGAAACTATAAAAGCAATGCGAAAAAATGTTTTAGCAAAATGTTATGGTGGTGACATATCAAGAAAGAAAAAACTCCTTGAAAAACAAAAGGCTGGTAAAAAAAGAATGAAGTCCATTGGCTCTGTTGAAGTTCCGCAAGAAGCTTTTATTGCAGTGTTAAAACTAGATGATTAATTTGTTCAAAATTCAAATATATACTCAAAAAAAACACAAATTTTAATAAAAAAAGTAGATAATATAATTAAGAGGTATTTATATGAAAACAATAGTAATTGGAACAAACCACGCAGGAACAACTGCAATTAGAACATTAAGAAGACTTGACCCTAAGATGGAAGTTGTCACATATGATAGAAATGACTCAATTTCATTTCTTGGGTGTGGAATTGCACTATGGGTTCAGGGGGAAGTAAAAGATCCAAAGGGTCTGTTCTATGCAACACCAGAACTTTTAGCAAAAGAGGGAATCTCTGTTAATATGCAATATGAATGAACAAAAATAGATTCAAAGGCTAAAAAAGTCTGATTTAAGGATATGGTAACAGGAAAAGAAAAAGAAGATACATATGATAAATTAATTGTTGCTACAGGAACATGACCAATTGAATTAAGTACACCTGGATTTAATTTAAAAGGGGTTCAAATTTGTAAGAATTATGACCACGCACAAAAAATTAAAATTGCCAATGAAGATAAATCGATTAAAAATGTTGCAGTTATAGGCGCTGGATACATTGGTGTTGAACTTGTTGATGCATTTGTAAAAGCTGGAAAAAATGTAACATTGGTAGATTTGGCTAATAGAATTATGCCCGCTTATTATGATGAAGACTTTACAAATGATATTGAAGAATCAATGAAGAATGCAAAAGTAAATATTCAACTTGGTAAAAGTGTAAAAGAATTTTGTGGAACATCAAAAGTTGATAGTATTACGCTAAGTGATGATTCAAAACATAAGGTTGACTACGTTGTATTTTGTGCAGGTGTTGTTGCTCAAACTAAACATTTACAAGGTGTTGTTGATTTAGCTGAAAATGGAGCTGTTAAAACAAATGATTATTGTCAATCATCTAATAAAGACATTTATGCAATAGGTGACTGTTCACAAGTTCACAATAAAGCAACAGACTCACAATCACAGATAGCTCTAGCAACAACAGCTGTTAGAACAGGAATTATAGCAGCGATGAATATTGTTAAAAATAATTCTTTACCACAAATGGGATTTGTTGGTTCAAACGGGATAGATGTTTTTGGTTGAAAAATGGCTGCAGCAGGATTATCCGAGGAAATGTGTAAAAGATTAAAAATTGATTATGAATGTAAATTTTTTGAAGATAATGACAGACCAGAATTTATGTCAACTGTTGAGAAAGTTAAAATTAAATTAATATGGGAGAAAAAATCAAGAAGATTAATTGGAGCACAAATTTCAAGTAAAAATAATCACACTGAATCAATGTATCTTCTATCATATTTGATTCAAAAAGGTGTAACAATTGATGAAATACCACTAATTGATATATTCTTCCTTCCTCATTTTAATAAGCCATATAATTATATTACATTGGCAGCATTGGAAGTTTTAGGATTAAACTACTTTAAAAAATAAATATATTTTAAAAAAACCTGATAAGGTTTTTTTTTTTTTTTCAAAAAATATAATTTTATTTAATCTCAGTTAAAATAAAAAATTATATTATGTTTAATATTTTTAACATAATAAATATAAAGAATAGTAAGTGAAATATCTTAGTAAGTAACATAAATGTAATTTTCTTAAAATTATTTTTAACAAAGATTAAGATCAAGGTGCTTATCTAAAATATATAATGACCCATATAGAAATATCATAAATGATGTATAGATTATAAAATGCATTTTAAAACAACTTTTAAAAATAACAAAAATAAATTTTGAAATATAAAATTAGTAAATGGCAAAGGTAACCCTAAGGGGAGGAAATAAAAAAATAATTATACTGACAAACAATTAAATACAAATCTTACAAGAAAAATACTTTGAGATATAAATAATTATGCTGAGGAAAACAATTTATAACTATTAATAATATATATAAATTTACAAAACCAATAAATATTTATGTTCCGCCTCTAATTTTATATAGGTTGGAATATTATTATCAATACAGATAAATACTTAGCAAATGATGTAATTGCCACTATTTAAATTATGAATTTTTTGCATTCTAACATCAAAAATTTTTACAATTAAAAACATAATCTATATATGTGATGAATTAAAATAATTTTTAGATATTTGTTAATGATCAGATAAATATTATTTACTATTTTAAAAAAATAGTATAGTCTTGTTCGTGAGTGATTTTCAAAAATAAAGTGTCATTTTTATAACAATTGATTTTAAATTTATAAAAAATATTTGTATATCTTTAAAATATATTAATGTGGTTTTTTAATCTTATTTTTTAAAAAATGAAATAATTAATCTTATAATGTGTTAAAATTACATAGTAATTAATTATGAGCAATATATATTTATTAAGAGTTTTTATTATTCCCCTAGTTATAGTGCTCGGAATTTTTTTCATGCCTTGAGTTAACATAAGTCAAGGAAATATTGGAATAAGAGAATTCGATAGATCTCCGCAAAACATCACAATTATTGTAATAAATTTAGTTGGAACACTACTTTATATTATTTTAACGCTTTTATACACATTTATTATAAAGAAAAAAATGCCAATTATTGGCCTTATGTCAATTTTTTTTCTTATGGTTTCAATTAGCGCTGGGGGAGCATATGGAGCAACATTTTTATATTATCAATCCTCACTATTTAATTATTTAATTTTATTTTTAACAATACTTTTGAGTCTAGTAGAAATTATATTGACATCTTTGCTTTTGTTATTTGACATCTTTGATGAAAAAATAAAAAATTTAAATTTATCTTCACAACATTATGAATATTCTAATTTAGCGCAAGAAAACAATAATATATATATGGGTCATAGCGAAAAAGAAGATGTTGAGAAAGATGGTGTTAATACAGATGACGCTTTTGCACTTAAAAATAAAGTTAATAAAATGCAAGAAGGATTGAAAAAAACTACAATAGAAATGATTACTGAGATTAATGAAACTGGGGAGTTTGCGGGATTGGCAATCAATGATCTTCCAGCTAATGATAATTAATTATTTTCTCAAATAAGCGAAAAAGGTAACTAAAATGAATTCAACTGTTGATATTAAAATCAAGCAAGGTAGAAGCAAAAAAAAGATTAAGAAAGAAAAACCATTAACAACTAAAAAAATTTATGGTTTTTTTAACCCAGCCAGATTAACATCAAGTATTTTTATTCTGATATTTAGAATATTGATTTTATCAGCATTTGTGTTTTTTTCAGTTGCATTTCTTACAATATTATTTTATGATAAAAGTTACCAACAAGTTATTTATTTAATCTTAAATTTAACATTTCAAAAATCAATTGATTTATTTTTGAGAGATATAATATATTATCTATCATTAATATTGATATGATTTATATCTATGTTCTTTTGATTATTTAAGTTTGCCATTCCATTTTTAAATAATAGAACATATAAGGAGACATTACGTTTAGCATGAAAAATGATTTACTGATCTGTTCCATTTATGCTTATTCCCGTTATTGTCTGAATATGTTTTATGTACTTTGTGAATATTAATAGTATTAATTGAAATAAGGATGTTAAAACACAAGTTTATGGATCTTTCAATTATATAAAAAATAATTACGTTCCAGAAAATTATTTATTTATTTGATTATTAGCGATTGAAGGTATACCTTTAATTTTCTCGGCTTGATTATTTGTGGAATCATTGCTAATAAGCAAGGGAATAATTGATCTTACTGGGGTTAGAAAAGTTTCTGCAAAAAATAAACCTCTTTTTGAAAGAGTAATAGATAGTGAAATTGAATTCGGCATAGATTTTGATAAAGAGGATATTAAGCGGAGACATTTGGAATTAGAAAAATCAGATAATCAACAACAAAACGATAATCAACAACAAAACGATAATCAACAACAGATTGATAATCAAGGTTCAGCCGAAACATAAGTACCATTTAATTACAAATACCAAATAACTTAAGTGCAATAAAAATTTATTTTTAAAACAGGGGGGGATAGAGTGAAATCAATAAGATATTTAAATTATAAAGGTGATAAAATTCCCTATGAAATATCCTTCAAAAAACAACAAAATATTATTCTAAAACTTCAACAAGACAGAATAGTTATTTCTGCTCCATTTGATGTTGAGGATTGACAAATAGAACGTTTTATATATACATATATTGTTAAAATTATTAAATTTTGAGAAGAACATAAATTAAGAGATAACTATAAAATTGATTTAATTGACGGTCATATAAAAATTTTAGGTATTAAAACACCAGCTAATTTTATTACTCAAGGAAACCCTAATAAAAATAAATTAGAGTTTAAGATTTATGAAGATCAAAAAGAAACTATAAAAAAAATGTATTCTAAAATGAGTTTAATGTACTATTCGTTATTTGAGAGCAGAGTTAAAATATATAGTAAAGAAATGGAAGTTATTCCTAAAAATATTTTTGTAAGAAACCTAAGGGGTAAATGGGGTGTTTGTTTTTCAAATGAGAGCAGAGTTGGATTTAATATAGCTCTTATCCATTATCAGATTGAGGTTATTGATTCAGTTGTGGTTCATGAATTAGCACACTTGAAGCATAAAAATCATTCGAGAGATTTCAAGAATTTTGTCTTAAATTATTATCCAGATTATAATAAATGACAAAAATCACTAAATGGTAAGTAAAAAAGGCTATAATGTTTATATGGGGTATTTATGTCGTGAAAAAGGGATATAAAAAGATATGTTAATGATAATTCAAAAAACCTATTTAATGTAGATGGCAATTCTACATTAATTTTTTGAAATAATTTTCACAGTAATAAGCCGGGAATTTATACTGAGGGGTTATTTTTGAAAGAGGTGAAAATATTATTTGACAAAATTGAAGCAATTTTAGCTTATAATCCTTGTCCAATAAAATTAAAGGAATATTCATTTAATTTTTCAAAGTATGGGTATATTGAAAATTTTAGAGGAATTGGGTTTAGCTATTTTAAAGAAACTTTTACAACTTTTAAAGAAAAAAAGGATTCATATAAAGCAGCTATTCTTGTTTATGCTTTAACAAAATATTCACATGCAACAATTGAAAAGTTTTATGAAGTTTATGGAAAAATGTTTGAAACTCAAAACCCTAATGATTATAATATTGTTAATTTATTTGAAACAATGAAAATGACAATGATAGAACAAATGCAGAATATTATTGATGTTTTTATAATTAAAACTGAAAAAATAGAACTTTCTCCAAAAGCTGAAAATTATATTATTGAAGAGATTATAGATATTGGAGATGATTTCACACTTCATTGAGCTAGAATGTTTAGAGAAATATTGGTCCTTGCCAATGAATCTATGTCTTTTGATCAAGAATTTGATTTCATTGCTAATAAAAAGAGAAATATCAATTGAAATGATATCGAAGAAGATAATTTTGATGAATTTTTTGAAAAAACTAAGACAATGGTTATTTCAAGTGAGTATGATGAAGCTCTTAAATATTTCAATCTTACTCGCCAATCAGAATATGATGAATTTAAAAAGGTGTATCGAAAGATAGCAAAGGCAATACATCCAGATGTTAATAAAGGGAATCCTGATTTTGATATTGAGATGAAAAAAGTTAATTACTATAAAAGTATAATTGAAAAATATATGACATAGGCAGGGGAAGAATATGAAAGATAAGCACACATATAAAGAATATTTAGACACTTTCTTCAAGCCGGGGTTATATGAGGTTGTCATTTTAGAAATACATTATTCTTTTATAGAATATCAATGCCACAATGAGATAAAGGAACTACTTGATTTTCTTAGAAATAATAAAAATTATTCTGAGGCAAGCATATTTTGTGAAAATAAAATTAATGATTTATTTAATGATGAACCTGACTTTGATTTTTATGATGACCGCTTTCAATTTTGAGCAGACTCTAATTCGTTTTTAAAATTTATTAGTCAGATAAATATATGTGTGTATTTAAAAACTGAAACATATGGATTGTTTGACTCATCTCCCGTTAATGATTTAAAGACATTAAAAGATTTTTTTAAAATGCTAAGATCAGAATTTTTAAATGCTAGTACTGAATTTTTTAAAGAAATGTGAATAAATTTTTCTTTATATCGAGATGATTATAGAACTATAGAAGGATATGACCATGTGTCAATGTTTATTTATCTTATGGAAAGAATAACGAATAAATTAGTTTTGAGGAAAAACTATAAAGGGGAAGAATCAAGACTAATTAAAGAATTGTATGATTTTATTGACTGGGCAATATGATCACAAGAATCACTAATAAATGAGTTGGGGTGAGATGAAGAAAACAATTGTCTTAAAGAAAAAAATAAACATGAAAATATAGAACAAACCAGTTTTTCTTTACATTTTGACAACAATTACAATGAAAAAGAAATGTTTCAAATGATAAATAATTTTTTGCAATACAGCGATGCAATTATGTCAGCATATGAATTAGCAGTGGAAAAGATCTGCGAGGAATCTGATGTAGCTATAATGGGGGAACCTGAAAGAATGCTGATGTTAGATTCATTCGCAGATAACCATCGTAACAGAATAGAAGAATTATCATTATATGAAGAAAAATGAATATATAATAGTTATTGTTCATTTTTGTCAAATTAACTCACATAGATAAGGGTGTATATGAAAAATAATAAACCAATTAAATTTTTGATTAATGAAGACTATAATATTTATTCTGTAGATAATTTAGATAAAGACATAAGCTTTGTCGATAATATGAAAAATCAACAGCAAATAGAATTTAGATTTTTTAATGCCACAACACAGGTTTTTACAATTAAAAAAAATTTTATATCTTTTAGATTATCATTTTCAACTGGTATTTTAGATGTAACACTTAAAACAAGACAAAATTCATTATTTAAAAAAAATATACTTGATTATACAACAAAAACTAATTTATTAAAATATTCAGGACAAAATAATTTTGAATATTCAATCAATGGAATTGTAGAATTGGCTGAGAAGAAGGTTTTTGATAATAAGGCTATTTACTATTTAAGGTGTAAATATGTTGCAAAAAATTCATTAATAATTATTAACAATGGCGATATTTATATTGACAAAATTTAAATAAATATGATGTTAATTTTGATATAATTATATTATTGTATTATAGAATAAAGAGGTAAAATATGATTATTAATGAAAATGAGGTTATTTTAACAAAACAGGGACTGAAAGACCTTGAGGATGAGTTAAAACATTTATTAGATGTGGTTAGGCCACAGGTTATTAATGAACTTGTTGAAGCAAGAGCACAAGGTGATCTATCTGAAAACGCTGATTATGATGCAGCTAGAAATAGACAAGCAGAAGTTGAGACAAAGATTAAGGAATTAGAAACTATAATTTCAAAAGCACAAGTTATAAATGATGAAAGCTCAAAAACTAAGGATAGGGTAAGAGAAGTTAAATTGGGTTCCACAGTAAAAATTCTTAATATCAAAAATAAAGATGAAATGGAAATTAAAATTGTGGGACAAATTGAAGCAGAACCATTTGAGGGAAAAATATCAAATGAATCACCAATTGCAAAATCAATTATGGGGAGATTCCTAAATGAAGAAGTTGAAATTAAGGGGATAAAGACTCCCTATACTGTTAGAATTATCGAAATAAAATAGAGATATTATTTATAATAAAAAAACTCCTCAATGGAGTTTTTTTATTTGAGGATACTCTATATTCAATCCTTAAAAAATTGCTTATAAAGTTGTTTAAAACATTCCTGTAAAATTATTGCTGTTGGTACTAAACATAAGAGCACAATGACTGTTTTGCTTGTTGGTATTGCATAATCAGTCCCATTAACAAGGCTTAAAATGTAAACCATAATTAATGAAAAAAAGAAAAAAGTCATTAAGAAAGTAAAGTATTTAATTGAGGGAAATGTTTTTATAAATGTTAGGTCCGCGCTGCGTAATGTTATAATCATTAACATATGGGTTGTTATACACTCAATAAAAAATGAAGTTTGAAACATATCTAACTTATGATCATTTGTTATCATTATTGTTCCTGGGTCAAAATATCCAAGACCATATCCCATTATAAAGAAGTTTGAAAGACTTATTATTGTTGCGCCAATACCATTCCATATTGCAAATGGTATAACCATTTTTGTATTTCAAATTATTGGTTTTTTTGTTCATTTCTTATCAACTCTATCAAATACAAATAATAGGTTAACAAAATCAAAAATAAGATTTTGAAGTATTAATTGTAAAGGTGTTGCAACAGGAAATTTAAATATTATTGTTGATAATATAAGTGTTAGTAAGAGACCAACATTACTGGCTATAGTAATCTTAATGTATTTAAGAGTATTTGCAAATATCTCTCTACCTCTAATGAAAGCATTCTCCAATACGCCTAGGTCTTTTTCTAATAAAATAATTGGTGCAACTGACTTTGTTAGAGGTGTTGCATTATTTACAGATATCCCAACATTTGCAGAACTAATAACCATAGCATCATTTATTCCATCACCCATAAATGCAACATTATTTATTTTATCCTTTAGTTTTTCTACAATTTTTGCCTTGTCATATGGTGTTAGTTTTACAAATAAATTATGATTATTAATGACATCGATTCACTCATCTTCATTTAACTCATTAAGTTCTTTTCCTGTTATAGCTCTTGGATTCCTTATTTCTAAATTACGTGCGAGATTTTCTGTTATCTCTTTAGCATCTCCTGATAATACTTTTAAATCAATATTATGTTCATATAATTTTTGTATTATTTCTTTGGTATTTTCTTTAATTTTTTCAAAAAACATTATTATTCCTTCGAATATAAGATTATCTTCGCTATATGTCTTTGTTTCTTTAGAGGCAATCGCGATTGTTCTATAACCCTTACTTGAAAGATTTGCTATATCTTCATATATCTTATCAATGTGCTTTTGTGATAATTCTTCAACCTTACCTTTTGTTCTAACAAATTTTGATATATTCAATAATTCCTCAATTGAACCCTTTGTTATTTGATAACTTTTAGTTTTCTTTTTGGCTAACACACCAGTAAGTCTTTTTTCAAATTTAAATTCAATATCATCAAGAAATTCATATTCGAGTTTATCAGCTCAATTATCAGGTATTTTTTGTATAATTGCGCTATCTATTTTATTACTATGATTTTTCTGAAAGAACGAACTCACAAACATAATATCTTTAAGATGGTCCGTTTCATTACCATCAAAATCCTTAAACCCATCTAATTCAACCTCATCAACAGTAAGTGTACCCGTCTTATCTGTACATAATATATCCACACCTCCTAGGTTTTGAACAACTGATAAATCCTTAATTACTATATTCTCTTTTGCCATTTTTCTTGCTCCAACAACAAGATTGGAAGAAACTATCGCCGGTAATGATTCTGGAATTAAACCCACTGCCACTGATATAGAAAATATAAACGCTTCTACTCATAAATTAGTTTTGATACCACTAATTATACAAATTAATGGAGTACATATGCCAATTATTGCTATCAATATGAATATTATATTTTTCATACCATGTTCAAAACTTGATGCTTCTTTTTTATTTTTGTCTTTTGCTAAAAAACTTGTTGCATAATTATCAAATCCAACATTAACAACTAATGCTAAACATGAACCAGATTCTATTGTAGCTTGTGAAAATAATATGTTTTCTAATTCAATTGTATCAGACCTATTGTTTGTATATTTTTTGTATATTGGATCAGATTCTCCTGTAAGGGATGATTCATTAACAACTAAATCATCCATTCAAATTATTTTGCAATCAGCAGGAACAACATCTCCACCATTAAGATATACTATATCCCCAACCACGATATCTGTTTCCAATATTGAAATAATGTCTTCTCTTATATTTGCTGGATTAATTTTACTAGTAATATCAATATTTTTTTTATAGACAAAGTATTTATTTTCTACAAGTTTATGAAGATTTATACTTGACTTATATGCTTTATAATCTTGTATATGGTTAACAACGCCAGCTAGGAGAACCATAAGATAAACAATTCCAGCTGAAAATAATGATAAGAATGATTTATCATAAAAGAAGTATAATAATAATTCAATTGTTGCAATAGTAAGTAATAGAATATTAAATGGTGATATAAGAATCTCAATAACTTTATATCAGTGACTAAACTTACGGATAGTTAGTTCGTTTTTTCCGTAAGATGCTTGAAATTTCTTTCTATCTTCTTCTTTTATTCCCAACCTTTCTTCTTCTAAAAAATCATTCTTTACGTTATTTGCAACATTTAGTAAATATTCAGTATTTTTATACTTAATTTTTTTTGTTTGTTTTTCATTAATTTTCATAATTATATTATATAGTAAACTATCATAAATTATGTAGAAAATAAATATATAATATAAATATGGAAAATATTTATATTCAAAAAACTTACAAAAATAATAAAGCAACTATTTTTTTACTACCAACACCAATAGGGAATTTAGAAGATATATCTGCAAATTTTATAGGTGTTGTCAATGAGATTGATTTATTGTATTGTGAAGACACAAGAAAAACAAATTATTTATTAAAATATCTAAATATTAAGAAGCCAACAATAAGCTTTCATAAGTTTAATGAACAAAAAAGAAAAAGTGAAATTATAAATGCTATTGAAAAGAATTTAAAAATCGGTATTTGTTCTGATGCAGGTATGCCAGGTATTTGTGATCCGGGTATATTTTTGTTAAATGATCTTTTAGAGGGTGAAGATTTTAATTTAACGATAATATCACCTGGAAGTGCATTTTTAGGGTCTTTATTGATTAGCGGTTTATATAATGATTATTTTACTTTTCTTGGATTTTTGCCAAAAAAAGAACAACAAATTGAAAGATTGTTGAAGGATTTTGCCAATAAAAAATCAGTTATTGTTTTTTATGAATCAATCCATAGAATAGAAAAAACAATGTTATTTTTAAAAAGTATTCTATCAAAGGAGACAAGAATTACCGTTGTTAGAGAACTCACAAAAATTAATGAGGAAATCGTAAGAGGAAAAATAAGATATGTTTCTGATTATATTAGTAGCGAAAGCTATGTAAAAAAGGGGGAAATATGTGTTGTCCTCGATAAAAATATTTGTTTTGGAAACGATATTAACATATCTGATGATTATATATTATTGGAGTTAAATAACATTATTGCTAAAAAAAACAATACAAAAGATGCAATTTTGTATATTTGCAACAAATATAATAAAAAGAAAAATTGATTGTATAATTTATATGAAAAACAAAAAAATAAATAGAAAGTGGAAAAGTAAATATGAATAATAAATGTAATAGATGTCTTAAGGAATCAAACACTATTAGAAATATATATTTTGCAGATAAGACATTTAATTTTAGATTTTCTAATATAAAAGAGGTTGACAATTACCGAGAATATTATATTTGTAAAATATGTAGTATAAAATTAAACAATTATTTCAACCCACTTCTTATTTATATTAAATTAATATTATATCTATTCTTTGCAAGTGCTTTAGCTTTTTTTGCTGTTTCTATCTATTTATTTGATGCCTATGGATTATTATCATTTATTTGACTTTCATTTGTTTGATTATTTTTAAGCGGCCTTATTTTGCCAATAAGCCCCGTTCATAAACACAAATATTATCAATCAAAATGAAATGCAAACAAACTCTATATTTGGTATAAGAGTCAAAATTTTGATAATTTTGATAAATTATCTAATAAGAATAAGCAAATTTGAACTAAAAAAGAATTTGATATTATTTACCTAGCAGATTATATTTGTCATTCTAATATAAATACAATTGACCCTTTTGAGTAAAATAGGCAAAAAAATGAACTTATTAATAAGTTCATATTTCAATCTTTTATTTACATGTATTCAAGCAATGGTATATTAAGTTTACATTGGTGTATTTAAAATGATTGAGTAATTGATATTTAAGCTTTTTTAATTGAAAGGCTTAATTGTTTTTTGTCATCATCGATTGACAAAATCATCGCATTTACTTCTTGCCCGGGTGACAGGTAATCTCTAATATCATTAACATAATCGTTAGATATTTCGCTTATATGTATTAAACCCTTATATTGTACATCGTTTATATTTGTAGTACAAAAAGCTCCAAATGTAACAATATCAGTAATTACGACTTTTATAATTTCGTTAACCATTTAAATACCTCCTTATACATTAATAATATATTAAATGCACATAAAATAATTAATTTTATTGAAAAAAAACACTTTTATTTAATTACTTATTAATAATTTGTATTTTTATAGCGCAATTTACTATAATAAACATTTTTTATTGTTTAAATTTATATAAAATAGTAAAATTAAGATATGAAAAGTATGTTATTATTTCAACAAGTTATAGATATCGGTGGGTATGATAAAAGTGATTATTATCCTTATATAGAGTCAATTATAAATTTAGGGTTTGATTATGCAAGAGAAGATTATTCTAGATTTCAATCTAGGGAACTGGCATATTATGATATTAATGATGAGTATGATGAGCTTATCCACAAGTGAAATGATGAGTACGATATGAGAAAATTTAGATTTATTGATTTTCAAAAAATTTTAAAAAATTTACCAACAGCAACAAAATTATTTATCCAATACAGAGATAAAGAAAATAACGAAATTGAAAAGGAATTAGTAGATATTATAACTGTTAGTTACCATGTTTGAGTAGATGAGAAAATAGGACAATTACTAGAATAATGGAAATCAACCAATTATCCTATAATATTGTGATATATTTTCTTTTTTTTTATATAATAATATTAGGTGTGCAAAAAAAGCGCACTATCCAAAATGCAAACAATAATTTGCAAAATTTAATTTGAATTTTTATTCTTACACATATGTAAGAAACCACATATATCAACCAAAATAATTAGGCTATTAGTGTTAATGGATATGACCATTTTTCTACGAACGCATTTTTGATTTTGAAATACTATTTTAAAAAATATATCAGATAGATATATAATTTTTAAGTGTCCCAAAATAAAATAGTCAAATTTTAATATAAAAAATAGAAAGGATTTTTATGTTAGATAAAAAAGATAAAATAATTGAAAAAGATGACCACGAGGTCATTCATGATGATAATGAACATAAGAAAGATCATTATCACGAAATTCACCACTTTGATAAATATGGAGGACACGATGATGTTAATGAAGATGACTTTGACTTTAAGTTAACATTAAAACATTCCTCTAAAAAGAATTTAATATATAGAATATCACTAACAGGGACGTTTTTAGCTCTTGCGGTTGTTTGTACAGCGTTAGATGAATTAACTGAGGCAGTCTTTGCTATTCCAACACCAGCCGGGATGATATCACTAAGATTTTTAGATATAACAATTGTTACAATTTCAATTGCTCTTATTGGCCCTGTTTATGCTGGTGGAATAGGATTGGTAATACCAATAATTCATTGATCAATTCACCAAGAACACGCTATTTATAATTCACTATTAGAGTGTGTTGCTTATTGTGCGTTAATATGATATTTTTGATTTCTATACTATGTTATTTTTAGAAATTCTATGATTCATAAAGATGTTGATAAAAAAAGAAATCTTTATAAAAGGTTTATTCCCTCTATTCCATATGTATTGGTAGGGGCGGCTATGTTTGCGATATTAGCTGTTATTGGACTTTGATTAACATATTTAACAGCAACGACTCATAATAATGGGGCTGATAAAGACGATAATGATGCAGACTTTGCTAATATAACTTCATTTAAGGTTGGTTTTGTAGTCTTTCTGATTTTCTTTGGTTTTGAATGCCTTAGATTATCAATAACATACACACTATTCCAACTTTTAGATGGACCTATTAAAAAAATTAATCATAGATATAGATAAATATTTATAGCTATTTTAATAATAGAAATATGTAATTAAATTTACTGGAGGAATCAAACCTCCAGTTTTTTATATAGTGGAAATATTTACCATGGTTGAATAGAAAAGTTGGGTTGAATTATTATTGAGTATATGAGATAATATAAAAGTAAAAGGGGGTCTATAAATGGCAAGAAAGCTCGATTTAAGACTATCAGCAAAAGACATCCAGGAATATGAATTTCAAGTTACACTAAAGGGGTTTAAACCAGAAGATGTTGATGAATTGTTAGATAGAATTGTTGAAGATTATTCAACCTTTGCAAAAGTTTCTGAAAAGTATGAAAAAGAAATTAGAGAATTAAAAGAGAGTGAAGCTAAATTACGTGCAAAAGTTGCAGATCTAGAAACAATGAATTTAAAGTTAAGTGACCAAGTACTACAGTTTCAAATTAAAATCTCGAATAATGCATCAATTATTAAGACATTAAATAATAATAAAAACGGAGAATTAGACCATTTAATTGAAAAAGCTAAATAAATAATATATTATATAAATAGGCTGGATTTGGGTCAGCTGCTGTATTTGAAAAAGAATATAGAGGAAACTCCACGCTTGCACCTTCTGAGATGAAGGTAGTGATTGTGCTAAACAAAAAAATAAGTTTAGGCAGGATTATATCTTGACGACGATTATTGTACCTAAGGGTAACTATGGTATAAGTTGTAAAGTGCCACAGAGACGAGTAGTGAGAAATCATGATATGGAACGGGTAAACTCCACAAGCAAGAAACTCAAATTTTGGTAGAGGAGCTCGAAGAATTGGAAATGAACGGTTCTTCTTGACTATATAATAGTAGATAGATAGCTGACATAGTTTTAAACTATACAGAACGTGGGTTATAAGAATCCAGCCCACATTATTTTTTAATTGTCTGGAAGGAAGAAAATGAATGTTCAATAAATTAGTAAAATGAGCAAAAACTCATGGAGCAACTATAGCAGCATGTGAATCTTTTACAGGAGGTCGATTTGGTGATAGTTTAACAAACATCAGTTCTGCTAGCCAAGTCTTCATTGGTTCATTTGTGTGCTATAGTAATGATTATAAAATTGAAATTCTCGGAGTAAACCCAGAGACAATTAAAAAATATGGTGCTGTTTCAATACCTTGTTTGAGTGAAATGCTAAAAAATACATACAAAAAAACTGGAGCTAATGTTGTTTTTGGTTTTACAGGAAATGCTCCATCACTTAGAAATGAAGATCCAAGCTTAAGTTTTGTTGGTTTCTTATTGGAGAAAAAAATTCATATTTATCAATTTTTTTCTAGAGTGCCATTAAATCGTGATGAATATAAGGAAAGTGCTGTTCAATGAACTGTTAATAAATTTTTAAGCAAGGTATCTTTTAGTTAATATATTTTTTATTAATTAGATTTAATAATGCATATTTTTTTAATTTTTGGTGTATATATTTTTGTAGGGAAACCTATAAGAAGGAGAAAACCCAAATATGGAAAAAATTGTGGTAGAAAATAATATTGGAGAAAATCTACTAATTATGAGCACTAAAGATGATGACAATATAAAAAAAATACTAAAGGATATTCAAAAAACATATGGTAGCGGGGCAATAACTACACTTGGAGATATCGGTGATGTAAATGTTGATGTTATCTCAACAGGAAGCTACCTAATTGATCGCGCAATTGGAATAGGTGGTCTTCCAAGGGGAAGAATTGTTGAAGTTTATGGACCAGAGTCCAGCGGAAAAACAACATTATGTTTACAAACTGTAGGTGAAGCACAAAAAAGTGGTGGAAGAGCAGCCTATATTGATGTTGAACACGCTTTAGACCCACAATATGCAAAAAACATTGGTGTGGATATTTCCAATCTAATTGTTTCTCAACCAAATAGCGGTGAAGAAGCTTTGGAAATTTTAGAAAAACTAGTATCAAGCAATCTTTTAGACATTATTATATTAGATTCTGTTGCAGCTTTAGTCCCAAAAGCGGAGCTTGATGGAGAAATGGGAGACCAACAAATAGGATTGCAAGCAAGATTAATGTCTAAGGCTATGCGTAAACTGAATGCTCTTATTTCAAAAACAAATACAACAGTTGTGTTCATAAACCAATTGCGAGAAAAAGTGGGCGTAGTATTTGGAAATCCTGAGGTAACCCCAGGTGGTAGAGCACTTAAATTTTATTCTTCACTAAGAATAGAAGTTAGAAAATCAGAAGTTTTAACAAATAACGGTGAGGCGACAGCAAATAAAGTAAAAGTTAAAATTGTAAAAAATAAAATTTCTCCACCTTTTAAAACTTGCATTATTACAATTATTTTTAATCAAGGTATTGATAAAATGTTAGAAATTATTGAATTGGCAACTGAATTAAGTATTTTAGATAAAGCTGGTAGCTGATATTCCTATAAAGGGGAACGCATTGGTTTAGGAAAAGAAGTTGTAAAAGAATGACTTATTAATAATCCTAAGTTAAAAGATGAAATTGTAAAGAGTGTTTTTAATTAGGAAAAATTATTTTCTATAAGAAATATACTAAATAGTTAATAAATTTACATATCAATATAAAGACCTTTATTCTTGATTGGTCTTTCTTTTTTATATGTGAAATATAAAATGTAACATTTTTTTTAGGCACGGCCTTTTTATTACTTTAAATTTTAAATTTAATTATTTTAATAAATTATATTTGTTAAAACTCCTTATTTTGATTATTCGTTTTGTTTATAATATATAATTATTATACTGGTTAATTTTTTAATCAGTCCACAGCCCCAGAAAGGGGTCAATTAAACAATGAAAACAAATACAATAGATTATTGTGTTACTCAATTAGCATCAACAGGAAATGAAAGCTATCAAATAGCAGTTATATTTTTATCTCTTATAATAGTTTTTGCATTATTTTTAATATGTTTATTATTTATAAAATCAAAAAAATATGATAAGACAACAACAAGACTAAAAACAGAAGCTATTAAATCTGCACAAAATAAAGCAAAATTAATTATTGAAGAAGCTAAAGTTGAAAAAGATATAATATTAAAAAAAATTAAAATAGACCAAGAGATTTTAGAATTAAAAGAAAAAGAAGTAGATAATATTCTTCGAGATAATAGATTCTTAAAAGATTCGTTATTAAAAAACGAAAATAAAGTCTCAGAACACAAGCGCCAATTAAATGCAAAATTACACGATGTTATTGAAATTCTTGAAAAGAATAGCAATTATACAGAAGAGGAGGCAAAAAACAAGCTTATAGAATTTATTAAAATTAAATATGATAATTTTTTAACAGAACAATTGGCTATTAGAAATTCTCACTTAAATATGGTCAATAAGGAAAAAAACCGTGCAATATTACTTAATATGCTTGCTAACGTCTCGACAAGTGTTGTATATGAAGGTACAAGCAATGTTTTTAAATTATCATGCCCCGATGAAAAGGCTAAAATTATTGGTAAGGATGGGCGAAACCTAAAAGCTATACAAAGAATTTTGGGTGTTGATATTGTTCTTAAATATTCTGAAGATGAAATATTAATAACATCATTTGATCCGATAAGAAGATATGTTGCATCAAGGGTTATTAAAAACCTTTTAGATAAAAAAAGATTACAGCCACAATCTATTGAGGATGAAGCTAAAAAAATAGAGGGAGAATTAAAATTTGAATTTTATCAAAAGGGCTTGGAGACAGCAAATGAAAACAAAATTTATGACTTTTCTGAAAATATATTAACTCACTTAGGAATGTTAGAATATAGGTCAAGTTATGGCCAATCTGTTTTGAAACACTCAATTGAGGTTGGACAAATATCAAGGTTAATTGCAATTGAATTGGAATTAGATCCAATACTAGCGTTTAAGTGTGGTATTCTTCATGACATTGGTAAGGCTGTGGATAAAAGTCAAGAAGGAACACATGTATCATTAGGGGTTAAACTTCTAAAGGCTGAAAATATGGATGAAATAATAATAAACTCTGTTGAGGCTCATCATGAAGATGTTGAAAAAAAATCTTTGTATGCTGAGATTGTTTCTATAGCCGATACTATATCAGCATCAAGACCTGGCGCAAGAAACTTAGATTTGGAACAATTCATTACAAGAATGAATGATATAGAAAATATGATTAAAGAGTTTGAAGGTGTAAAAGAAGTTTATGCTTTAAAATCTGGTAGACAAATAAGGGTTATGGTTAACCCACAAATAATATCTGACTTTGATATGAGCGAATTAGCTGTTAAGATTAAGGAAAAAATATCTTTAATTAATACAACACCAGGCGAGGTTGTTATAAGCATTATTAGAGAAAAAAGATTTTCTATACCATTATAAATCAAAAAGTAATCTAATTAAAGTGAAGGGTTTACCTTCATTTTTTTATAAATAAGAAAGTAACAATAAGGTAATGGCATTAAAATATTAAGAATATCTTGGTAAAAAAATATAAAATTAATAGAAAAAAATTATTTAAGAAATTAAATATATTTTTTTGGAACTCGGTTAACATAAAATAAGTGAAACTATGTGTATTGGATGTCTAACCCTATAGCAGATTTAGATTCCTTTATTATTAGACATTTTATATTTAAAATAAAAAAAATATGATATGATTATAATAGTATATATAAAAAAATAAAAAGGAGGACCTATGGGATTTGGTGATTTTTTAGCTAATAGAATGAAAAAGACTTTTGAAAAAACAATGAAAAAGTCAACACTAAATGAAGATAATATAAACGAAGTTTTAAGAGAAATGAGACTTACATTGTTAGAAGCTGATGTTAATGTAGATGTTGTTAAAACTTTGTTAGATAGAATTAAGACAAAGGCGTTGGGTGTTTATGTAGAACATGGTGCACGCGCTGAACAACAAATCGTTAAAATTGTTCACGAGGAACTTGTAGAAATTTTGGGTAAAACAAATAAACCGTTAGAAATTAACCATAAACCAAGTATAATTATGATGGTTGGACTACAAGGGGCCGGTAAAACTACAACTTGTGGTAAACTTGCGCATTATATAAGGAAGAAAGAAAACAAGAAGACATTGATGGTCGGGTTAGATATTTATAGACCCGGTGCAATTGATCAATTAGTTGAAATTGGTAACAAAAATAATTTTGAGGTATTTGAGAAACAAAAACAAAACCCTGTTAAAACTGCAAAAGAGGCTGTTGATTATGCAAATTCTATGGGCTATGACGTTGTTATTTTAGATACTGCTGGACGCTTGCAAATTGATAAAGATCTTATGAACGAACTAAAAGATATTAGAAAAAATGTTTCACCCGATGAGATAATTTTAACTGTTGATGGTATGACTGGTCAAGATGTTATAAATGTTACAAATACATTTAATGAAGAACTGAAAGTAACAGGTGTTATTGTTACAAAATTAGATGGAGACACAAGAAGTGGTGGAGCTTTATCTATATCTTACAAAACAAAACTTCCAATTAAATTTATTGGTGAAGGTGAAACTGTTTCTGATCTTGATGCGTTCTACCCAAAGAGAATGGCTGATAGAATTCTTGGTATGGGTGATGTTGAAACATTATTTGAAAAAGCAACCTCTGTTGTTGATAATCGTACAATGGAAAAAACAATGAGAAGAATGATGGCTGGTCAGTTTGACTTAGAAGATTTAAAGAATCAAATGGAACAATTGGCAAAAATGGGAAGTCTTGGGGGATTAATGAAAATGATTCCGGGAATGAATGGTAAAGTCAATGAAAAACAAATTGAAGATGCTAATAGAAAAGTTTGATTGTTTGGAATTTTAATGAGCTCAATGACATTAAAAGAGAGACGTGAACCAAGACTACTAAAATCATTAACCCGAAAACAAAGGATTGTTAAGGGATCGGGAAGAACTGAAAAAGAATTTAATGAACTAATAACTCAATTTGATAAAGGAAAAAAACAGGTCCTTGAAATGGTGAAAAACTTTAAACAAGGCCAATTTGGCGGCGGTTTTAACCCTTTCGGACCACATTAATATTCCTTATAATTTTTATATTTATCCATATCTTACATAATAACATTAGTTATTATTTTTTCTATTTTTGACAATTTATATATATTGATAACACATATAATAAAATTTTATTATTAAAACTTTATATCTATAAATCACACTTTGTTAAATAAAATTAAAATATCACATTTTCCTTAATTTATATTAAAAATTTTTTTTTAATATAAATTAAAGAATACCATTCTTACTGGCTTTTTTACAATATATTGAAAATCTGTTACTCATAATATTGAAAATCTCTATTTTAGCTGAAAATAATAAACAGATTATTATTATAAATATATTTACCAATTTTTACCAATATTTTTTATATTTCTTTGGTTTAATAATAGAGTATATAGTTTGTTATATACAATTAAATTTAAATAATTTACTATCATTTAAGTAGAAAAATTATTTTTCCAAATATTTATAAATATGCTTTATGTAAAAACATAAGTAAAATTTTATGCCAATAAGGAGTAACACCATATGAAAAAGAAAAAAAATAATTATTATCATGAATCTATTTCTCCAATTGATTATGTAAATAATAATTACAAAGGTAAGATAAGAGCAGTAAATTGAAATTATATAAATGATGAAAAAGATCTTGAAGTTTGAAATAGAATAACCCAAAATTTTTGATTACCAGAAAAAGTCCCAGTATCAAATGATTTACAATCATGAAAAACACTAGATAATAAATGGCAAGAGTTAATAACAAGAACATTTACAGGTTTAACTCTATTAGATTCAGTACAAGCTACTGTGGGTGATGTTGCCCAAATTGCCCATTCTCAAACTGACCACGAACAAGTAATTTATGCTAATTTTGCATTTATGGTTGGTGTTCACGCTAGAAGCTATGGAACAATTTTTTCAACACTTTGTTCAAGCGAACAAATAGAAGAAGCACATAATTGGGTAATTAATACTGAAAGTCTTCAAGCTAGAGCAAAAGCGCTTATTCCATATTATCAAGGTGAAAATGCTTTATATTCAAAAGTTGCAGCTGCACTTATGCCTGGTTTCTTGCTTTATGGTGGTTTTTATTTACCATTCTATTTAATTGCGAGAAACAAACTTCCAAATACAGCAGATATTATTAGGTTAATTTTAAGGGATAAGGTTATTCATAACTACTATAGTGGTTACAAGTTTCAAAGAAAAGTTGAAAAACTATCAAGCCAAAAACAAAAAGAGGTTAAGGATTTTGTCTTTAAATTGACATATCAATTGATTGACCTTGAAAAAAAATATTTAATTGAATTATATGAGGGTTTTGATTTAGCAGACGAAGCAATAAGATTTAGTTTATATAATGTTGGAAAATTTTTGCAAAATCTAGGTTATGAATCTCCATTCACAAATGAAGAGACTAAAATAGCTCCAGAAATATTTAATCAACTATCTGCAAGAGCTGATGAAAATCATGATTTCTTTTCAGGGAATGGTTCTTCATATGTTATGGGTGTTACTGAGGATACAAGCGATGATGATTGGGATTTCTAAAAATGCATAAGGACATCGTTAGAGTTCATAAAAGTGAAATTAGAAGACCTAAAAATGATATCCACATAGTTTATTTTTCTTCAAAATCAAATAACACCCATAGATTTATATTAAAATTAGATGGAATTAAATCAACAAGAATACCAATTGAAATAGAGGAATCATTATTTGTAGATTGCGACTATGTTTTGATAACCCCAACATATGGTGGAGGAGGAAGTGATATTTCTGGATCTGTGCCAAAACAAGTAATTAAGTTTTTGAATAATGAGACAAATAGAAAATTATGTTATGGTGTTATTGCTTCTGGAAATACAAATTTTGGAGATAGTTTTGCAATCGCTGGACCTATTATATCTAAGAAATTAGGTATACCCCTTTTATATCAATTTGAATTATTAGGAACAAAAGTAGATACAATTAATGTAATTAAAATATTAAAAAATTTTTGAGAGGAATAAACTATGAGTAACAAGAAATTATTAAATGATAATGAAGAATACATTGAACTTAATGCCCGTGCTAAAATATTTACTAAAGGAGTTGACAATTTTAAATTAGATATTCAAGCCGCTAATAGTTATATTGATAACCATATAAAGCCCAATTTTCTATCATTTAATTCTGTTAAGGATAGAATTGAATATTTAGTTAAAGAACATTACTATGATGAAAAGATTATTGGGATGTATAAAATGAATGAAATAGATGAATTAACAAAATTTGCATATAGTTTCAAACATAATTTTTCAAGTTTTATGGGTGCTATTAAATTTTTCAGCGCTTATGCTTTAAAGAGTTTTGATGGTAAAAAATATTTAGAAACATATGAAGAAAGAGTATTAATGAATGCTTTATATTTTGGACAAGGTTCATATGATGATGCTAAAAAATATTTACAAACTATAATCACTGGTAGATTTCAACCTGCTACACCAACTTTTTTGAATGCTGGTAAAAAACAAAGAGGAGAATACATATCTTGTTATTTGATTAGAGTAGAAGACAATATTGAAGCAATCGGAAGATCAATAGCAGAATCTCTGCAACTTTCTAAAAGAGGTGGAGGTGTAGCTTTATGCCTAACTAACTTGAGAGAAAGCGGCGCTCCAATTAAGAATATTAAAAATCAAGCAACAGGACTTATTCCCGTTATGAAGATATTGGAGGATTCATTTTCATATGCTAATCAACTTGGACAAAGACAGGGCGCTGGAGCTGTTTACGTAAATATTCATCATCCAGATGTCTTAACATTTTTAGATACTAAAAGAGAAAATGCTGATGAAAAAATTAGAATAAAATCTCTTTCTTTGGGTCTTATTGTTCCTGATATAACTTTTGAGCTTGCAAAAGAAGATAAAGAAATGGCTTTGTTTTCGCCATATGATATTGAACGTTTTTATAAAAAGCCGATGTCAGATATTTCAATTACAAAAGAATATTATAATATGCTTTCAAATAATAAAATATCTAAGAAATTTGTGAGTGCAAGAAAAATATTTCAAACAATCGCTGAACTTCATTTTGAGAGTGGATATCCTTATATGATGTTTGATGATACTGCAAACAAGGAAAATGCACTACCAGGTAGAATAATAATGAGTAACCTATGTAGTGAAATATTACAAGTCAATACAAAAAGTGAGTATGAAGTGGATCTTTCATACAAGACAATTGGTGAGGATATATGTTGTAACCTTGCTAGTTTAAATATTGCAAAAATAATGGAGACCGGAAATGAATTTGGTGATGTTGTTGAAACTGCAATATATTCACTAGACACAGTTTCTAGAACCAGCGATATTTCTGTAGCTCCTTCTATTGAAAATGGTAACAAAAAAAACCATGCACTAGGATTGGGTGCTATGAATTTACACGGTTTTTTAGCAACTAATAAAATTTATTATGATTCTCCAGAAGCGATTGATTTTACGGATATCTTCTTTTATTCGGTAGCTTTTCATGCCTTTAATGCCTCAAATAAGTTGGCGAAGAAATTTGGAGTATTTGCCAGTTTTAAGGACTCTCGTTTTGCGGATGGAAGTTATTTTGAAAAATATACAAAATGTTCTAGTGATATGTTACTACCACAAACAACAAAAATAAAAGAATTATTTAATAAGTACAAAATAAAAATTCCAACTCAGAAAGATTGAATAGAACTTGTTGAGAGAATTAAAAAAGACGGGCTAGCAAATTCTCATTTGATGGCTGTAGCTCCAACGGGTTCAATTAGTTATTTATCTTCTTGTACTCCAAGTTTACAACCTGTTGTTGCACCTATTGAGGTACGAAAGGAAGGAAAAATTGGTAGAGTATATGTTCCTGCATATAAAATAAACTCTGATAATATTGAATATTATGCAAAAGATGCATATGAAATGGGACCGGACCCAATAATTGATATTGTTGCTGCAGCACAAAAGCATGTTGATCAAGGTATTTCATTAACCTTATTTTTTAAGGATAGTGCCACAACCCGTGATTTAAATAGGGCATACATTCGAGCATTTAAAAAAGGTTGCAAAACAATATATTATGTAAGAGTTCGCCAAGATGTTTTAAAAGACAGTGAAAATTATGAATGTGACGCATGTGCTGTTTAATTTATAATTTTTAAACTACAAAATATTATTAAAATAAAATAATTTTACAAAAAAATACTTCTTGTGAAGTTTTTTGTAAAAATTTTTATATTTATTTTATTATCCTTTAGGTAATTAACAAAATTTTTTTATTAACAAAATATTTATTATATATTTTATTACATATTTAATTTAATTTCAACATTTTTTGTTTTTTTAACAAAAATTAATAATAATTGCAGAAGTGCACAAATCATCAATTACCTAAATAAATATTTTTTTTCAACATAAACATTTAAAAATATTAGAAAATAAAATAAGGAGGAATTATGGATAAAATTTTTAAAGAAGAATTTATTTTCTTAAATGAAGAAATAAATTCAAAAAAAGAAGCTTTTGAGTTTATTGCACAAAAAGCTTTTGAGTTCAAAATTTCTACGTCTGTTGAAGCCCTTATAAATGGGTTGAACAAGCGCGAAGAGGAGGGTTCAACAGGTTTTGAAGACGGATTTGCGATCCCCCATGCAAGAATTAAAGAAATAGTAGAACCGGCTGTTTTTGTTGTTAAATTTAAAAACGGAATTGATTGGCAATCAATGGATGGCAAAAAAACAAAAGTAGCTATTGCACTATTGGTTCCGAAGGGGAAAAATGGTGATCAACATTTAGAAA
Source organism: Spiroplasma endosymbiont of Aspidapion aeneum (assembly GCF_964031045.1). Classification (NCBI taxonomy): domain Bacteria; kingdom Bacillati; phylum Mycoplasmatota; class Mollicutes; order Entomoplasmatales; family Spiroplasmataceae; genus Spiroplasma; species Spiroplasma endosymbiont of Aspidapion aeneum. Next base: position 255,776 of record NZ_OZ034994.1, read on the forward strand.
TATTAAGTGATATTGCCACAAAATTAACTAATGAGAAGTTTAAGAAAGGTCTTATTGCTGCTAAAACAAAAGATGCCGTTTTGAAACTTTTAATGAGCGAAAATAATAAAAAGGACCAAAATATTACTACAAAAAATTCAAAAACTAAGGGAAATATTGTAGGTATTACTGCTTGTATTGTTGGGATAGCCCACACTTATATGGCAGAGGAAAAATTATTAGAAACAGGAAAAAAACTTGGTTATAATATTAGAATTGAAACACAAGGTTCACGTGGTGTTGGCGGTAAACTAACAGAACAAGAAATTGAAAATGCTGATATTGTAATATTGGCAACAGACACATCTATTGACAAATCAAGATTTATTGGTAAGAAGGTATATTCATTAAAAGTGTCGGATGCTATAAAAAATCCAGAGAAAACAATTAATGAAGCATTTGAAAAAGGGGCAACATTTTCACCATTACGTAATGATTCTTTTTCAAACAAGAATGGAAAAAAAGAAGCGGACCGAAGTCAAGGACCGTTGCAACATATTCTAGCTGGTATCTCTTATATGATACCAATCATTATTTTAGGTGGAATTTGTTTAGCATTTTCAATTGGTATAGCAAAGGCGGCATGAGGACCAACCGCTGGTACAAATGGTAAAAATGGTGATAGTACTTGAAATGTTCTTAATACATTAAATATAATTGGTGGAGCTGCATTTACACTAATGATCCCTATATTAGGGGCATTTATAGCAAATTCTATTTCAGGACGTTCAGCTATTGCTCCGGCATTGGTTTCCTCATATATTGGAAATTCAGCTGGAACAATTAATCCAGATAATACCACAACTCCTGGGGATTTGATGCCTTGAATTTCGGGTATGAAGGTTGTTCAAACACCATTAGGTTTCATTGGTGCTATAATTGCTGGTTTATCTGTAGGATACTTTGTAAAATGAGTAAATACCTGAAGAGTTCCAAAATCACTAGCACCTGCAATGCCAATATTCTTTGTACCAATCGTTGCTGGTGTAGGAATGTCATTTATATTCATTTATGTAATTGGTGCTCCCGTTGGATGAGTAATGCAAAATGTACAAGATGGTATTAAAGATGTTTATAATAGTGGTACTATTAGTATTGGAGTTGGTCTTGGATTTGGTATAATACTTGGTGCGATGGCCGGATTTGATATGGGTGGGCCAATTAATAAAATAGCATTTGTTACATGTTCAATGCTTGTAACGTCAAAAATTTACTATCCAATGGGAGCTATGGCTGCTGGTATTCCTGTTGCACCATTGGGTATGGGTTTAAGTACAATAATATTTAGAAGATTTTTCAATAATAATGAAAAAGGACTAGGAGTATCTGCAATGATTATGGGTTCTATTGGTATTTCAGAGGGGGCCATTCCTTTTGCGATTCGTGATCCAAAAAGAGCTATTGTATGTAATGTAATTGGTTCTGGTGTTGCTGGTGGAATAGCTGGAGCATTTAAAATTGAAGATTCAGCCGCTCATGGTGGGCCTATTGTTGCTATTCTTGGAGCTGTGCCATATGGAGTCCAAACATTATACTTCTTTATAGCTATTATATGTGGAGTAATAGTTACAACATTTACATACGGATTTTGATTAATTAAAGATGCTGGTGCATACGGTTCTGTTAAAGAAGCTCATGTAAGATTAATTGCAGACTCTCGTGCTGATAAAGCGGATAAAATTGAAGCTTTAAGAAATGAAAAAAGAGAAGCAAAAAGAGAAGGTAAAAATGACTTAGTTTTAAGTATATTGTCTGAAATAGCTAAAATTAAGGCTGATACTAAAGCCAAAATAGCAATTTCTAAGCAAGCTTATCTCGCAAATAAAGCAGATGAAGCAGATTTTATAAAAACACAAAAACAATCAATTAAAGTGGCAATATCTGATATAAATAAAGATTTTGCTACAAAAAAAGCATCATTAAAATCTGAAATTAAGGAATGTAAAGCCTCTAAACAAAGAGAAAAACTTGATATTTTAGAATTAAAAATGTCTGAATTAATTGATGAAAAAGAAGAAAAAATTATTAAGTACCACACAAATCTTAGAGAAGAATACCTTAAAAAATATTTATTGGCGATTGGATAAAATAATATTAAATTATCTAATAGTTGTATTTTTGTATAAATAATAATAAAAGATTGAGTATCAGCTCAATCTTTTAATTTGTTCACTTTTTAAAATTATCAAAAAAAATTCTACACATTAATAAATTGTGTAGAATTTGTTTAGATATGTATATTAATTAATAATATATTGGTGCATAAGTTTTTAGATCAATATAGATTAGATATTTTTTATTACTTATTAATTTAAATTGTTAATATTTGCGTTATTTAGATTAATATTTGGCTGTTTAATTTTTTCTAATTCTAAGTGGCCATCGATATTTATCTTATTTCTTTTTTTTATATTTTCTTCTTCCATTAGTCTAATTTCCTCATTAAGAGAATTTATCGCGCTCTCAACTTCTATTTTTTTATCACGTATTTTTCTTTCATGAACAATATCATCTCAATATCCGGCGTCCATATTTTCTACCATTAGCATAAATACAACCATTGTAAAATTTATTGTTTGGTCCATCATTTTATTTATATAATTTATCTCAATATCTTTTAATTTTGCTTTAGATGCAGATTGTATTATTTTTATGTTGTTTTTTATCTTAGTGGCAAACTCAATACCAAAGTTTTTTTCTATTAATCCCCAAGAATAGTCAATAAATTTAATTATTTCGTTAAAATGTATTAGTTTATTATCCAAATCTTCACTATCTGTAGTTTTATAGGCTTCAAATACTACATTCATTTCATCTGCGTAGTTATATTTATTTAAAATAATTGTTGCTGGTTTAGACGGTGATTGAAACAATCGATAAACATCTTTGTTTTTATTTATTGCATATTTTTTAAGGTCATAATTTAGAGCTTTTATATATTTTTCTATTCTAATTGGCAATATATAAACATCATAGGCAATATAACTTGAGTATTTCCATTTTCTCAATACTATCTGATAAACAATATTGTATACCAATTCTAGAACGGTAAGATCTAAAACGCTTGTATTTTTATCTTTCAATTCTAATTTATTTATTTTTAGAAGCTGATTAAACTCATAGTTATAATATTCAAGAGATAACATATTAAAATATGTTTCTACGGCTGCGTTGCTTAAAAGTGCGGTGATTGAAAATTCTATTTCTGGCCCGATAGTCTTAAGTATTGATATATTTGGTGGATTATAATCAAGAATTGATTTATATTTTTTTGTCAAAATTTCATTTGCCATTTTTTAACCTCCATATATAAGTATATTATACCATAAAATTGATTTTTTTAGGGCTTTTTGGCACAGGCGAAGGATACAATAGTAAATAATAATAATAAACTAAATATATTTATATAATATTTTAAATAAATCACTTAATTGTTGTTATGAGATAATGTTTATTTCTGGGTAATATTGTTATTAACAATGTATAATATTATTTAGGAAGTAAATTTGATAAAAATATATTGTTTTAATAAGAATAATGATGTACATGATGATGCTTATAATTTCTATTTAAAAAAAATAGAGAAATTCGTAAAAATCGATGTAGTTTTTATTGAAGAATCAGTATTTGATAATATACAGAAAAGTAAGAAAAATAATTCAAAAATTATGGAAGATAGACTTGATAAATTAAAAAATACAAAAATATTTTTATTAGATATTTGAAGTGATATTGTAGATACCATACAGTTTTCAAAAATTATTGTAAAACATGTAATTGAAATATCAGAAGATATTTGTTTTGTAATTGGACCAAGTGATGGTTTTTCAAATGATTTTAAAAAAAAGTATCTAAATAAGATTTCATTTGGAAGAATTACATTAACACATGTTATATGTAGAGTTATTCTCTTAGAACAAATTTATCGGAGTTTTAAAATTATTAATAATCATAAATATCATAAATAGCGGGTGGAAAATGATGGAAGAAAAAAAAGCAGTTTTTAATTGATTTCCCGGGCATATGAATAAGAGTATAAAAGATATTGAAAGGCAAATATCTGTGGTTGATTTAGTTGTTTATATAATAGATGCTAGAGCACCATTATCTACTCAAAATTTCTTATTTAAAAATATTTTAAAGTCTAAAAAAATAATATATTTATTTGCAAAATCAGATATTTCAGATATGTTAGTTACAAACAAATGGTTAGATTATTTTAATATGAATTTTAAAATTGCAATGTTAATTGAAAAAAATTGTAATAAAAATAAGTCAAATTTAATCAAATTTATAAACCATAATTTAACTGAAGTATTTAAAAAACAAAGAAGCCGTGGTTATGAAAAAATAAATTCAAATGTTTTAGTGATAGGTATTCCAAACGTGGGTAAATCAACGTTTATAAATAGTTTGTCTACACAAAAAAAGGTTAATGCTGCAAATAAACCCGGAGTAACAAGAGGGTTACAGAGAATAGTATTAACACCGGAAATAACTTTGATCGATAGTCCAGGGATTTCGCCATCTAAATTTGAAACAAAAGAAAAGGCAATTATATGTGCTGCAAGTAATTGTTTAAGAATATTTGACACATATAAAAATGAGGTTGCTGCCTCAATATTGGATTTACTATTAAAAGATTATAAATGCATAATTGAAGATGCATTTAAAATAAAACTTAATAATTATTATGAATACAATGAAGAATACATATATAATATTTTTGAGGAGTTGTCAATACTATATTCAGGTGAGAAAAATAATATTGATTTAGGAGTTGAGATATTTTTAAATAAATTATTAAATTATAAGATTACAAATATATCATTTGAAAGGCCAAAAAATGAGTAGTGATTTTTTGAGATTTAAATTTGATGAGGAAATTAGACAAAAATACGGGGTAAGATTATTATCTGGTAGTGATGAAGTAGGGAGAGGGGCAATGGCGGGCCCTATTGTTGTAGCCTCTGTTGTTTTAGATCCAAATTGAAAAAATAAAAAAATAAAAGATTCAAAACTTTTATCATTCAAACAAAGAGAAGAATTATTTCAATTAATAAAAGATAATTGTCTTTCTTATTCAATAAAAGAATATGATAATAATATAGTAGATAAATATAATCCAAAAAAGACAAGTATTATGGGAATAATTGATACAATTTATTTGTTAGATATTAAGCCTGATATGTGCTTAATCGATGCTGAAAAGGTACAATTAGGAAATAGTTACACATCATTGTCAATAATAAAAGGAGATGATAAAAGTCAATCAATTGCATGTGCAAGTATTTTAGCGAAAGTTTATCGCGACAGAATTCTTATCGCCTATAAAGATAAATATAAAGATTATGGATTTGAAAATCACAAAGGATATTGTACAAAAGAACATATCACAAATGTAAAAAAATATGGTGTATTACCGATTCATCGTAAAACATATAAACCTATTAGAGAATTATTGGAGGTAAATCATGAGCATTAAGAATAATAAACAATATAAAGATTGAATTGAAAATGTAAATGTCGATGAAGAGTTAAAGAATGAACTTAAAAATATGAATCAAAATGAAATTAAATTTGCTTTTGAAAATAAATTAACTTTTGGAACAGCTGGAATTCGTGGAATTCTTGGGGTTGGGCCCGGTAAATTTAATATTTTCACAATTAGGTCTGTTACAAGAGCTTATGCTAGACTAATAAGAAATAAATTTAAGGACTGCACAAGAAAGATAGTCATTGGCCACGACAATCGTCATAAATCAAAAGAATTTGCAATGGAAGCTGCTAAAATTCTATCAAGTTATGATATTAATGTTCTTCTATTTAAGGATAATGAGATGAGACCAACCCCAGTTGTATCTTTTCTAACATCAAAGTTACAATGTTCAGGTGGGATTGTAATTACTGCAAGTCATAACCCAAAGGAATATAATGGTTATAAAATTTACGATGAATTTGGATGCCAATTAGTTGATGAGGAAACACAATTAATCTCTGAATATATGGAAAAATATGATGACATTTTAAATTGAAAATATATTGAGAACAATGATAAAATAAAATATGTATGTGAAAAAGATGAAGATTATTATAATAATATTATTTCTGATCTACAGTTTTTTAAAAATGATAAGAAAAATTTAACTGTAATTTACTCTGCTGTAAATGGAACAGGAACAAAATATGTGCCAAAATTTTTAAGCCAATCAAATTTTAATGTTATAGAAGTAAAAGAACATGCTTACGAGGACCCAGATTTTATAAATGTAGGAAATCCAAATCCTGAGTTTGAGAAGGCGTGAGAAATACCCTTAATATATGCTAAAAAAAATAAGGATGCTGATATAATTGTAATAACAGATCCAGATGCTGATCGATTAGGGGTTGCTGTAAAACACGATGGAAAATGACACCGATTGAACGGAAATGAAACTGGTCCACTATTAATTGAATGAAGGTTAAAAAATTTAAAAGAAAGAAATTTATTACCAAAAAATCCAGCCTTATATTCTAGTTTTGTCACATCTAATTTAGGGGATAGAGTGGCTAATGAAAAATATGGTGTTAAGATAATTAAAACATTAACGGGGTTTAAATGGATGGCATCTGAAATATTGAAAGAAGAACAAAGAGATTTAAACTTTGTTTTTGCCTATGAAGAGAGTTTTGGTTATGTAATTGATAAATCTACTAAAGACAAAGATGGAATTCAAGCTGCTATGGCCATTTGCGAAGCTGCATGATATTATAAGGTTAAAGAAAATAAAACGTTAATTGATAAGCTCGATGATTTATATAAAGAATTTGGTTACTATTATACTAAAACAATAAATTTAAATTTTAAACCAGAGGAATTAAAATTAAAAATTGAACCTATTATTGAAAAAATGAGAAATGAACAATTTGGTGATATTGATGGAATTGATATTTCATTTATCGAAGACTACAAAGAGGGATTATTTAATATGCCAAGTCAGAATTTATTGAAGTTTTACTTTGTAGATAATTCGTGATTTGCTATTCGCCCAAGTGGAACAGAACCAAAAGTAAAAATATATTTTGTTTGTGTAGATTCCTCGATGGAGAGAGCAAAGCAAAAATTTAAAAGTTTTTCTGATTTCTTGTCTAAATTTATAAGTGTAAAATTTTAATACAAATACAAATAAATGTTGTGCTCATCATTAATATATAATTTGCAACAAATATAAATTCATTACTTTTTTCAGATGACCAACATAATTAAATTATTATCTCAAGAAATAACAAAAAGATATTATTATTTTTAATATTTTAATTATTTGTAGATTAATAATATACTTTTTTAATAAAACGTAAAATATGAAAACTGACCGTAAAAATGATGGGTATTTAATTACCCATCATTTTATTTTATGTCTTAGATTTAAAAGCATATTAAATTCTAAAAATAGAATTAACATACACATCATTTCCGACATGTCCGTTGTTAATATTACCAAATGAAATTATTTTTCCATTAACGACAATTTTATCACCTTCTATTAAGGCATCTATTTTTTGTAAAAGAGATTTTCAAACTTTAACATATAAATATTGATCTTTTTGTTTTTTGTTTTTTTCCACATTTTCAAGTTTTAATAATATTTTGTACAAAGATACATCTTCGTTAGAAGAAAACACTTCAACTGGTTCGTTAATAACTTGTCCAATTATATTAACATTATTCATTTTTAATATTCCTTTCTTAGTTTAACTCATTAATTAATGATGCATGAAGTTCTGTGTTAAAATCTTGATTATCATATTCTCCATATGATTTAAAAGAAGCTATTGCAAAGACTTTAGAACCAACATCTAATTTAGTAATATTATCTACTTGATTCTTATACACTTTTAAATTGACAAAGTCATAATGGTCATCAACTTTGGCTGCATTTCTTTTTGTTTTAATTGCTAGTTTGTAATATGCTTTTTTGTTCTCACTATCTATCATTTCTAAAGGTTGTTTTGCAATCTCTCCTGTTATATAAACTGAATTCATTTTTTTCTTCCTCCATATATATAAACACCAAAATTTATAAAAAAGTGTCTATTGTACACAATTTTTATTTATAATAACTAAAGCAAAGGTAACCCTAAGGGGAGGAAATAATATTTACTCTCACTAGTAGAAAGGTTACTTTTTTTATGAAAAAATATAGTTACAAAACAAAATATCATGCAATATTAGACTATTCAAATGGAATGAAAATTTGTGAAATAGTTAAAAAATACAACATAACTTCTGGTGCGCCGCTTATTTCATATTGGATTATTAGGTATAATAATATTGAAGAATTAAAATTATCTTCAATGAAAGAAGAAGAATATATGGCAAAAATTGAATCTGAAGAAATATTAAACAAGAAAAAAATGAAAAAACTGGAGCAAGAAAATAAAGAATTAAAATGGGAAAATGAGAAACTTAAGATGCAAAACAATGTGCTAAAAAAGTTCGATCCTTCATGACAGATGCGTGACATGAAGGAGAAGATGACGACTAAACCATATAAGCATCATTCATTTTGTGAAATATATATAAAGGAATTTAAAAAGGTTGCAGCTGTTAAAAAAATGTGTGATGCATTGGGAGTATCTGTAAGTAAATATTATGCATTCAAAAAACGTTTTAATTTGTTAAAAAAATCAGAATTCAAATACTGAAATTATCCACCTTTCATCCCTAAATATATATCAAAAGCTAATCCTAATGCAGAGGATATGATTACTAAATTTTATACAACATTTAATGCTCCTGGGAGTGCTTTTACAGTAAATAAGTGGATAAAAACTACATATAATGTTAATGTTAGCCGAAAAATCATTCGAGATTACCAATTAAAGTATCCTTTAAAATATCCTGTGGCTGTTCGTTGAACTAAGAGAAGTAAGGCAGTGCGAATTAAACAAAACATTAGAAATGATTTAATTGGAAATGATACATATACAACATGTCCAGGACAAAAAATTGGTATTGATGGAACTTGATTTAAAGATCTATTTATAAATGGAAAAAGAACTAAGTTATTATGTGAAATTGCTTATGATTGATTTACTAGAAAGGTTGTGTCATATTCAATCGGTCAGGGTGAAAACAAAAAAACTGTTGTTTCAACATTATATGGTATATCTAAATATCTGTCAAAAAATGACTTCACGAATTGTATAGTTCAAATGGATAGAGGTTCAGCCAATCTTTCCTATGAAGTTTTAAATTATGAAAATCATCAGCACAATTTTATAATATCAATGTCTAATTCTGGTTTTAAGCACAATTCATCAACAGAGGCATTAAATGGTTGAATTAAAGAACAATTCTATTTATCAGTTGGAAATCACTTTAATTCACTTTCAGATTTTTACAAAACATTCAAAACATTTATTAAAAACAAAAATTTATTACAAACTTATATTTACAAACAAAAAAGAGGTGAGATATTTATTTAACTTCTCTCCCCTTAGGGTTAACCATGCTTAATTTATTATCCTACATATTATTTTATACGAGCAATATTTTAAAACCTATATGAAACTACAAATTTGCAATCTACGACTTAATCTTCCACTTTTTTTAATATTTGGTTATTATTATTTTAGGTAATGATATAATAATACTATGAATAATAATTTTAAAAAAATAAATAATAAAAATAAAGGTTTTTTAGCACTTTCAAGTAAATATGCTATAAAGTATCCAATGATTTTTTTCCCCTTATTGTTTTTAGCTATCTTTAGTGGTGCAATAAGTGTTTTATTATCGATAGTATTAACTGCTGTTGTCACTTGTTTAAATGTAGATAGTTATCATAAAAGTAATCCAAATATAAGTGAAATGGATTTGAAACACAAATTTGACACTGGTTTAATCACTATTAAAATGAATGGTGACCAAACGCAAGCATATTTTTTAGGAATTGGTTTCAATTGTCAACAATGATTATGAGTCATTTTAATAATTTTTTTTCTTGTGATGATTGTGCAGACCGGAAGCATCCTTTTAAGCGGCCTTTTTGCAAAGAATATTCAAATTGGGTTACGTAAAGAAATTATGTTTTCATTACTGCGAAATGATTTGTCATATTTTTCATTTGCAAAAACTGGTGAATTAATTACTAAAATTACTAGTGATACAATGATAATTGGTGATCAATGTGAAATTATGTTTTCTGACACTATTTCATCATTAACTGTTTTTTTTCTTGGTTCTACTGTTATTATGATTGTTGATTGAAGAATAGGTCTTATTCTTATAGCAATAATATTTTTTATAGTTATGTTAATAGGGTCACTAACAACAACAACAGAAAGATACATTAAAAAATTGAGAGTAACTGTAACTGATATTAATAGTTACATCACAGATCGTGTTGCCTCTATAATGTTAATAAAGTCAAGTGCAACAGAAGAATTTGAAGAACAGAAAATAAAATCTATGCATAAAAAATATATTAAAGAATCATTTGAATCTGAAATTGTTAACGCTTCTTTTTCAACTTGAATCTGAGTTTGTGTTTCTGCGATACCACTTATAACAGTAATGATTGTAACATTTTGATATAAAGATGCTGATAATATCAGTTTAGTTGTAGCTAGTTTTGTTTCAATTGTTTATGTTCTCACCGGACCACTGGTTGTTATATTGAAAATAATTCCAGATTTTGTAAGAACAAAAACTTCAATTAAAAGAGTTAATGATATTATTTATGCAGAACCTAGAATTGATGTAAATTTTAATGGGGGGATAATAATTGATAAAATTGAAGGAGATATTTATTTTAAAGATGTATCATTTTCATATCCTGAAAAACCAAATAAATTAATATTGCCAAAGACATCATTTACCTTCAAACAAGGTAAAAGTTATGCATTTGTTGGAACAACAGGAAGTGGTAAGTCAACAATTTCAAGATTGTTATTGCGTTTTTATGACCCAACAGAGGGTGAAATTTTTATAAATAATAATGTTAAGTTAAAAGATGTAAATCTTACATCATTTTTAAATAGAGTTGGATATGTGGAACAAGAACCACAGATTATTTATGGTAGTGTATTGGACAATATTAAGTATTTTCAGGAACATAAAACTAATGAAGAAGCAATAGAAGCTGCAAAAAAATCTAAACTTCACGATATAGTTTCAAAATGAAAAGAAGGATATGACACAATTCTTGGCGAAAGAGGATTTATGCTTTCTGGTGGACAAAAGCAAAGACTTGTTATTGCTAGAATGTTTTTAAAAAATCCTGATATATTAATTTTAGATGAAGCAACAAGCGCACTTGATAATATAACTGAAAGAGAGATACAAAAACAATTTGATGAACTAACAATCGGAAGAACATCATTCATTATTGCCCATAGGCTAACAACAATAAATAAATGTGATGAAGTAATTGTCTTAGAAGGAGAAAAGGGTGTCGTTCAAAGAGGGTCATTCAAGGAATTGATAACAAAAGATGGTTACTTTAAAAGACTTTATGAGGCAGGAAAAATAATTGAAGAAAAAAATTAGTATAATTGGAGCTGGATTAGCTGGTTGTGAGGCAGCGTGACAATTAGCAAATAGAGGATATGAAGTTATATTATATGAAAAAAAAAGAATTCTAAAAAATGAAATTCAAAAACTTGATGATTTTTGTGAGCTTGTTTGTTCTAATACATTCAGATCAACTATTCTCGGGAATGCAGTTGGGTGTTTGAAAGAAGAAATGAAATTACTTGATTCTTTTGTTCTAAATTGTGCTTTAGAAACATCAATACCCGCAGGAGAAAGCTTGGCTGTTGATAGAGAAATGTTTTCTAGCTTGGTCACATCTAAATTAAATAAGCATAAAAATATTAAAATTATTGATAAAGAAATTGATAATATTTCGAGTGAGGAAATCACACTAATATCTTCTGGACCCTTAACTGGTGAAAAACTAAAATTATCAATTCAAAACTTAGTAGGAGAGGAATACTTTTATTTTTTTGATGCAATCTCTCCGACAATAGATAAAGCATCAATTAATTTTAATAAAGTTTTTATTAAAAATAGGTATGAAAAAGGAGAAACTCAAGACTATATTAATTGTCCAATGTCAAAAGAAGAATATTTAACTTTTTATAATGAATTAATAAGAGCAGAAACATTTCCTTTAAGATTGGAAAATGAAAAGACATTTCGCATATTTGAGGGTTGTATGCCAATTGAGATTATGGCAAAAAGAGATATTAACACAATGAGATATGGTCCTTTAAAACCAATTGGATTAAGAAATCTTGATGGAAGCGACAATTATGCTGTTGTACAATTACGACAAGACAATGCAGCATTAAGCGCATATAATATGGTTGGTTTTCAGACAAATTTAAAAATAAAAGAACAACAGCGAGTCTTTAAAAAAATACCCGGCTTAGAAAATGCAATATTTGTACGTTATGGTCAAATGCATGAAAATAATTATATTAATTCACCGACATTACTTAATAATAGACTTCAGTTAAAGCATAATAATAATATTTTTTTTGCCGGACAAATAACAGGAGTTGAAGGTTATTTAGAGTCAGCGGCTTCTGGTTTGGTTACTTCTCTAAATATTATAAATTGAATAGAGAAAAAATCTCCCATCATTTTTCCATATGATACTGTTATTGGAGCGTTAATACGATATATCTTATTATCAAATCCCCAAAATTTTCAACCAATGAAATCTAATTGGCATATAGTTCAAACGTCTTTTGATCCAAATATTAAATACAATAAGCAAGAACGTAGGGAAGAGTATTATAAAAACTCTATGAATTCTTTAAATCAATTTATTTCTAAATATAATATTACAATGAAATAAAAATTATACTTTTTTATTTATAACATTCTTGTACCATTAAATAATTTATATTAAATTCATTTTATTGATTTATTTCCTTTATTATATAGATTAATTTGATAAATTAATCTTGGAGGGAAAATTAAATGGAAAAGGGTATTATTAAAAAAGATTATATATTCATAGATAAATCTATTTTATCAAAAGAAAAAATATTTGAGTTTATCTCAAATATTTGTATTGAAAATAATATAGTTGAAAATAGAGATGCTTTGATTAAAGCTTTTCTTGATCGAGAAAACTTAGAACCTACATTTACAGGAGACGGCTTTGCAATTCCACACGCAAGAACATCTGGTATAAACAAGCCTGCTATTTTCTTTATGAGATTAAAGACCCCAGTTAAATGATTTGAAGACAATAAAGTAAAGTGTCTTATAGCTTTAATTATTCCAGAAAAAAAAGCTGACTATCTTGATATATTATCAAAGGTAGCAACTAAATTATTGGATAAGAATATTGTTGAAAAATTAAATACTGAAAAAAGTATTGACAAAATTTATTCAATTTTAGCAGAGGATGTTGAGCTTAAAAAAAGTCACATTGGAAATAAGGATAATATTTCTATTGTTGGAGTAACAGCTTGTGCAACAGGTGTTGCTCACACATATATGGCAAGGGAAGCTATAATATCTGCATGTGAAAAATTAAATTGAAATTGTTCTATTGAAACACAAGGTCAAAAGGGGCAAGAGTTTAATCTAACTACAAAAGAAATAGATGATGCTGATGGTGTAATTTTGGCAACAGATATTGCTATAGATATGGAGAGATTTGTTGGTAAAAAAATTCTAAAATTAGGAACTAAAGAGACAATAAATAACCCTATTGATAGCGTTCGAAATGTTATATCAAAAGGCCAAGTTTTTAATCAGGGTTTAGGATCAAATTCCATTTTTGAGGTAAATCAAAAAAAAGCATGAATTGGTCATATTATGAGTGGTGTTAGTTTTATGATTCCATTTATTGTATTTGCAGGTATTATATTTGCTGTCGTAACTGGGATAGGAAAACTTGTATATGGTCCATGGTTAAATTATTCTGATGGTAAACTTGATGGTATGGTATATATTCAAGAAAATATTCACATTCAAAGTTCTTGGTCATTACAATATTTAACACATACACCGTCATTAAAAGACAATGGTTTGTATACAGCGAGAATAGAAGGTTTTGGAATTGCCTTCTTTTACCTATTAAATAATTTTGCTAATGTAGGTTTCTTAGTAATGATTCCTATAATGGGAGCATATATAGCAAATTCAATAGCAGGAAGAGCGGCAATTTGTCCAGCATTTGTACTTACTTTTTTAGGAGTAACTCCAAGTTATTGAATGTCATATGGAGCATTTTATGATATGAAAGCAAATTTCCCAAGTAATGGTGGGGGAATATTTGCTGCCCTGTTATTTGGTTTTGTTGTTGGTTATACAATCAAAATAATTAATACTCGAATAAGAATAAATAAATATATTCAACCAATTATGCCAATCATTATTATCCCTGTTTTTGTATCATTAATTTATGGAATTATAACTATTTTGCTCTTAGGAAATATATTTGGAATATCAATTGGTTATGTCAACAAAGGTTTACAAAAAATGGAAGAAAGTAATATTGGAATGCCAATTCTTGGTCTAATCCTTGGTATGTTGGCTGGTGTTGATATGGGGGGTCCTATAAATAAAATTGCCTCATTTGGAGCAACAGCACTTATATTTACAGATGGTGGTAAAGCTATGGGGACAGCGGCGGCTGCTTTTGCGGTTGCACCGATGGGATGTGGTATTGCAACATTTATCTTTAGAAATAGATTTAAAAAAGATAAACCTATTGCTGTAAATGCAATAATCTTAGGGTTTATGGGTATTTCCGAAGGAGCAATACCCTTTGCTGTAAAATACACATGAGCTGTAATTTGTGCAAATATTATTGGTTCTGGTGTTGCTGGAATGTTAGCTGGGTTATTCCATGTTTCTGGGTGAGTTGGTGCATGAGGTGGACCTATTATCGCATTCTTTGGTGGTGTCACAACATGAACAATGGGATATATTGGTATACTATATTACTTTATTGCAATTGCTGCAGGAATTGCAGTTCAAATAGTTTTATTTAGATTCTTTGTTAAAATTCAAGACAAAAAAAGCGATTTAAATATTGAAAATGATGAAAAACAAGTTGAACAAATTACAAATAAAGTAAATAAAACCGAAGAAGTAACTTCTTAAAAATTATACTATCGAAAAATATAAAATGACCTATTATTTAGGTCATTTTTTTATGTTGGGATTTATAGATTAAAATATTAATTTATTGTATAATTAACATAGATATTAAAAGGGAATTATATGTATTTAAGTAAACTAATGATAAATGAGATATTAAATAATGCGAATTTAGATGAAAATAATATTAAATCAGCATTACAAGAACTGGGATATGATTTCAAGGAAATGGTTAAATCTTGCAAACAAGAAGATAGTTTGGAAATATGTCACGTTGGAAGTAGCCATCAACTTGACGATACTCACGAATATTTATCCTTAGTAGATATAGGAGAAGACTTACCAGCTGTTGCTATATCGCAATGAGAATCAAAAAGTGGCGATTTTATAATTTTTGCAAAAAATTATAAAAAAATATTTAAGAAAGGTAAAATAGAACCTAGAAGACACAATGAATTAAAGACTGATGGTTACCTTTGTACACTTGATGATTTAGGATATAATTTTAAAATTTTAGATTATAATAAAACTAATAATCTTTTACCAATATTATCAAAGGAAGACTTTTCAAAAAAATATGGTATGGAAACAATCTTAGATATTATTGGAGTAAAGGATATAATATTTCATATAAATACTAATAATAGTTTTTATGAAATTATAAATGACTTAGCATTCTATTTTCGTAAAAAACCAGTTCGAAGCGAACTTGATGAGTTAGATAATATTAAAATGGATATTACAATCAATGGGAATATTGAATCCAACGATTTAGCTGTAGTTGGCTATCAGTTTATACCTGTTAGAAAAATATTTGAAATAACTGAAACAAAATGAGAATTATATACATATGATTTTCTACTTTTAGATAAATTAAATATTGTAAATCAAGATAATATTTTTATTAATTTAACAAATATTTTAGAATATGAATCAAATGCAAGGGTTATTTTTTTTGATTATCAAAAAATTAATGGCATAATAAACATTAAACATATGCAAGATTTGTTGGTTATTAGTGACAATAATAATGTAATCTATAATAGTGAGGGCTATGTAAACATTGACTATATACCCAATAAATCAACAAAAAATATTATTGCAATATATTTACTTGAAAATAGCCAAAGATCTAATATTGATTATATAAAAAATCGTGTCGGCTATTGACTAAATAGATATCTTATTTCAAACCAGTATAGCCAAATAAGATATTTTGATAATTATGCTATAAGTTTTAAAAAGTTCCATTTTGACATGTCAAATATAAATAATAATATGGATGACAAAAAAAGAATAAGACAAATAACAAAATTATTAAGATTTTTTGATATTGATGTCAAGGAATTTGAAGAACACACTGGAGAATTTACAATAGCAAATACCAATGGTAAAATTGATAGTATAGATAAAATTTATTCTTTAATTGAACAAAAACTAAAATTTAATAAAATTTAATAAAATTTAACAAACTTATTAAGGCTTATGTTATACTTAAATAAGAATTTAATATTTTAATTAAATAAAAAGGTGGTGTAATAATGGCTGTTCCATTTAGAAAAACAAGCAAGGCAAGAAAAAATAAACGTAGAAGTCACCTAGCATTAGTTGTTGATGCTTTAGTTTCTTGTACTAATTGTGGTGCAATAATTAAACCGCATAGAGTGTGTCGTGATTGTGGTTTTTATAAAAATAAAGAAGTTATTCAAGTAGAGGGTTAATTTTAAAAAAATCAATATTATTGATTTTTTTTTATTTTATTTTCTATTTGGCAATAACAATCATTGTGTTTTGATAAAAATATTTGATATAATACATATAGTTATATAAAACAATTGTAAATATAGGGGTGTGTTATGAATTCAAGATTTGATTTTGGTCCAGTGGGAAGAAAATTACGCGAAAAATTAGATTTTATATTTGATAATGGCAATGAAGGTGAAATTAAGTCATATAATAAGATTCATTTGTGAGCAATTTTATCAGCTATCTTATTATTAATTGTTGGTTCTTCATCTACAATGTTTTTTATGTACATAGCTGTTAGTAATCACTATAAGCTTGTTTTATATTTTTTAATTACAATTTTAATTGCATCTATTTTTTTTCCATTGTTTACATATTTTTGAATTTGACCTAAAATTACAAATTCGGTTTATAATCGAATTATTAAAAGATTAAATGACCGCCCAGGAATAAAAGAAGATGATTAGTTGCATAAAGGTATTATTTGAGAAGAAGGTTGTAAAAAGATGAAAATAAAAAAAGTTAGCCCATTTTTAGCAGAACGAGTATGAGGTGGAAAAAAAGCAAAAGAAAGAGGGTTTAAAACCACTAGTGATATTATTGGAGAAGTTTGGACTATTTCTGCTCATCCAAATGGAATGGGATTTGTTAGTGAAAACAATAAAGAAATTTCACTTAAGGAATATTTTGAAAATAACCGTGTGTTATTTAATAATTATCAAGGTGAATACCCACTTTTAAACAAGCTATTATTTCCAGAAGATAACCTTTCTGTACAAGTTCATCCAAGTGATGAATATGCTTTAAAACATCATGGTTGTCTTGGAAAACCTGAATCTTGATACGTTTTAGAAGCTGAGAAAAATGCTAGTCTTATTTATGGACATAAAGCCAAATCTTTGGATGAATTTAAAGAAAATATTAAAAATAATGATTGAAATAAGATCTTAAAAACGGTCAATATCGAAGTGAATGATTTTATTAATGTTCCCGCTGGAAAAATCCATGGAGTAGGTCCGGGTGTTGTTATTTATGAAACACAACGTTCAAGCGATATCACATATCGTCTTTATGATTACAACCGCCTTGGAACTGATGGAAAACCAAGAGAACTTCACATCGAAGACAGTCTAAAAAATATTTTAATACCCGATACTAATTTACCAATAATAAAAAACGCAAATAAAAACTTTTTTCAATCCTCAAATTTTAACCTTTACTTGTGAGACTGGAGTGATGGTTTAAGTTTGAAAATAGATAATGCTCAATGGCTACAAGTGACCATTTTATCTAAGAGGGCAATTATTAACAATATTGAATTTTCATTATATGAATCTGCAATTATATTTGATAGTGATATTTTTAATCTTACATGTGATAAGAATACAAGGGCGATAATATCTTACTTACAAAGTAAATAAAAAGAATTAAAAAATCAGTAATTACTGATTTTTTTAATTTTATAGCAATTATTTTGCAATATTTAATACCCCATATAAATATTAAAATATATCAACATTTATATTTATATGGTATAATGAAAGTAGGCCTAGTGTTAAATAGGGGTGAACGTGAAAATAAATAACGTAACTTTAGTATTGGAAAATAAAATCCAAAAAAATGCATCAATTTTTTTTAATAATAATAGGATCGTAGAAATAAAACAAACACCATATATAGATGGGATAGATGGCCAAGGGAATATTATAATCCCTGGCTTTATTGACATTCATATGCATGGTGGCTATGGGATTGATTTTGATAATTTATCAAGTCAAAACATTAAAAAATTGATTAACAATATTTATGGGGAAGGTGTCACAAATTTTTGCATAGGTAATGTCGCCACAAAGGTTGACAGATTAAACGAAAGATTAAAAGAATTAGAAACAATAGTTTCAAGTAATGAAAATATAAATAAATCATTACTAGGATTTTATATGGAAGGGCCCTTTATTTCAAAATTAAAAAAAGGTGCTCATAACCCAGAAAATATCGAAAAGCCTAATATTGAAAATATAAAGATATTGCTCGAGGGTATAGATACACAATATATAAAATATATAGTTTATGCCCCAGAGGAGGCTGATGATAAATTTGTAAATTTTGTTAAAAACAAAAATATTAATTTATCAATAGGTCACACAAATGCTACATATTATGAAGCATATAAAGATTTTAAGGAGAATAAGGTTTCACATCTAACTCATTTTAATAATGCTATGACATTATATAACCATCGCCAACCAGGGGTTGTAAATTTTGGTTTTTTACACGATGATGTAAAATGTGAATTAATTACAGATGGAGTTCATAATGAATTATCTGTTATTAAATTAGTATATAAAATAAAAACAGCTCAAAATCTTATTATAATTACTGACTCTATGAATGCAAAAGGTCTTCCAAATGGACCATACCATTTAGGTAGTCTTAATGTAATTAAAAAAGATAATATTGTAACATTAGCAGATAACACATTAGCTGGAAGTAGTGCAAAATATATTCATTGTGTCCAAACCTTTATTAAAGCAACTCAATGTAGCTTATTAGATTTAAATAAAGTGACCAGTTACAACGCTGCTAAAGAATTAAAATTAGATAAAGAAATTGGATTAATAAAGGAAGGTTATATTGCAAATTGTGTTTTACTAGATAAAAATGATTATTCTGTTTTAAAAACATTTGTAAACGGTAAAATTGTTTACGAGAAAGGTGGTTATTAAATGAATATAGAAATTTTAGAGAATGAAGATCAAGTAGGAGAATTTTTAGGGAAGATAATTATTGATGCAGTTAAAAACAACCCAAAAATAGTTTTAGGTTTAGCAACAGGTAGTTCTCCAATTAAAACATATGAATATTTAATTAGTGATTTTAAAAAAAATAAAACTGATTTTTCACAAGTTATAGCATTTAATCTTGATGAATATATTGGTCTTAATGAAAATGATGACCAATCATATAAATATTATATGAATGAACAATTATTTAATCATATTAATATCAATAAAAAAAATACTTTTATTCCAGATCCAAAAACTTATTTAAATAATGCAAGTGATTATGATAAAAAAATAGCAGAGTATGGTGGAATTGATTTACAAATATTGGGAATAGGTGAAAATGGACATATTGGTTTTAACGAACCACCAACATCATTTGATTCTTTAACCCACGTTGTTGATTTAACAAAATCAACAATTAATTCAAATGCAAAATTTTTCAAAAATATTGAGGATGTACCAAAACAAGCCATATCAATGGGTTTAAATTCAATATATAAAGCAAAAAAAATTTATCTTATAGCTCTTGGTGAAAAAAAACAAGATGCTATTTTCCAATTAGTAAAAGGCAATAAAACAGAAGAGTGGCCTTGTACAATATTAAAAGACCACTCTAACTTTACACTAATTATAGATAAAAAAGCCGCGGGCAGAATTTAATGAAATTAGAAATTATCGCAAGAGACCTATATGATATTGAATTAATAAATAGGTCAAACGCAGATAGAATTGAATTTTGTTCAAACTTACAAGTGGGTGGTTTAACCCCAACGTTTTTTGAAATAAAAAATACTTTCTCAAAAATACCGGTAAATGTTATGATTAGAGAAACAAATAGAGATTTTATTTACAGTGAAGATGAAATGAAATTACTATTAAATGAAATTGAATTTTGTGGAAAAAGTAATAATATATCTGGTGTTGTTTTTGGTATGCTAACAAAAGAAAACGATATTGACATTAAACATCTTAAGACCGCTGTTTCATTGGCAAAAGAATATAATATGACCGTAACTTTTCATAAAGCTTTTGATCTTATAAATGATTTTGAGGAGGGTTATAAAATCCTATGTGATCTTAAAATTGATTATGTTTTAACAGCGTGTGGAAGTAATATAATTGAAAATATAACTACATTAAATAAGCTTAAGAATATTAAGGGCCATACCAAAATATTGGGTGGCGGGGGAATAAACAGCGATAATATTGATAAAGTCAAAGATGTTGTTGATGAAATTCACCTTGGAACATTAGCAAGAGAAAACAATAGTTTTAATTATCCTGTTGATGTTCTTAAAATTAACAAACTAAAAAAATTAATAACAGGGGGATAGAAAATGCAACATAGTACAGCTATTTACTTCTTTGTGGTTGGTATTATTGCATTAATTGGTTTTTGTGTTTATATAGCAATATTTACAATCCATATAAAAAAAATCAAAAAAGAAGGCCACACAACATTTAACAGAATAAATCCAAACTCTAATTTTATAATGAGATTTTGGGGAAATGCTATCTTATACATAATTCCATTTGGAATGTTCTGTGTGGCATTAATTTTTATAAGTATATCATTTGAACCGTTATTTATACCATAGAAAGGATATAAAATATGTTTAAACAAAAAACACATACAAGTCTAAGTTTGATAAACTCAAAAAACAATACAGATGTTATTGAAGGAAAAACTAAAAATAATTATTTGTCAAAAATTCTTAACATCTTGCAAGAGTTTGGGAAAGCATTGCAGTATCCAATTGCAATTTTACCATTTTGTGCAATTTTTAATAGGCTGGGAAACCTAGGAGAGACATATAGCACATCAACTGTTGGGGATGATAAAATAATCACAAATAGCTTTGGGTATTGAATATCTCATATCATGTCAATGGCGGGAGGAGTAGCATTTGACAATCTTGCTTTCTTCTTTGCAATTGGGATCGCCTTTGGTTTGTCAAAAGACCATAGGGGGGAAGCTGCAATTGCTGGTGCATTATTTTATTTAATTTTAGAAAAAATGTTGGGAGAGGGTGGTTTGGCAACCCTATTTTATCAAAACGCAATGAAAAATGATTCATCAATCGTAGATGGTAAAGGTAATAAATTATCATCTCTACTTTATATGAATAAAGGTGGTAAATCACTTTGGATGTTAAACCTAGGTGCACTGGGTGGTATTATTGCTGGTTCCTTTGCATCTTGGTCATATAACAAATTTAAAGATACCAACCTACCAAAAGCATTATCATTCTTTGGTGGAAAAAGATTTGTACCTATGGTGGTTGTTGTCTTGACAATACCAGTATCATTTGCGTTAGCAGTTATTTGACCTTGGGTACAATTGGGTTTGGTTAGTTTAGGAAAATATTTAACAGGAGATAACCTTTTTATTAAGGTTTTTGGAGTGTCTTTATACTCATTCCTAAACCGTTTATTAATTCCATTTGGGTTACACCAAGTATTAAATGTATTCTTTTGATTCCAAATGCCAATGACAGGACACGTAGTTAGCCCTGGTAGTGGTTCAATTGGTACAGACCAAACAACAGTAAATGGAGATATAACAGCATTTTCAAAAGGTATTGAAGGTGGTGGTTTATTCCAATCTGGATTTTTTCCAATAATGATGGGGGGTCTCCCTGCGGCAGCAATTGCAATGATATATGCGTCGCCCAAAGATAGAAGAACAGAGGTAGCAGGATTTTTAGGTGGAGTTGCTGGAGTTGCATTTTTATGTGGAATTACAGAACCAATTGAATTTTCATTTGTTTTCATAGCACCTGGTTTATATGTAATCCATGCAGCTCTTACAGCTATATTTGCAGCAGTTTCTGTTCTTATGCAAATTCAAGTAGGATTTGCATTCTCAGCTGGCTTTATTGATTATATTGTTTCTATGCCACAAGCTTGAGGATATTCAGCAGCTAAATCTGGAGCAGCACACTTCTTCTCAAATCCATTGTGATTATTAGTGTTAACTATTATTGCAGCAGCAGTATACTTTGTTACATTCTCATGATGAATACGACACTTTGATATTAAAACACCAGGAAGAGACGAAGCTCTTGATGACTCTTTATCAAGTAATGAAATAATTGGTACCAATGGTAAAGTAAGAAAATCAACATCAAAAGAAAAACACATTGTAATGGCACAAAAATTATTAGATGCAGTTGGTATAGATAATGTTGAACAAGTTGACAATTGTGCAACAAGATTGAGATTAATTGTAAAAGATAGTTCAAAAGCTGATGAAAAGGCTATTAAAAGTGCCGGTGCATTTGGTATGAAAAAATTAGGTAAAACATCATTACAAATAATTGTAGGGCCTGATGTTGAACACGTGGCTAGAGAATTTGAAATTATTTGAAAAGATAAAAAAACAGCTTAATAAAATTAAAATATAAGTTTAAATTAATTATAATTAAAAAATATTATCATATTAGTAAGAAAGTAATCTCTTATGTATACAATAATAAAAAAAACAAAAAGCAATTTAAAAAAATTGGTTTAGTTTTGAGATAAAATTATTGTATATGTAGGAGATTTTTTATTTAAAAAAAACAAATTAATAATTGTCAAGTAAGATTTTGATCAAGACTTAGCATTTAATTGTGTGCTGAGAAAATAATTTATCATACCACATTGCAAGAAGATAGTGTTTAAATTATCAAATTTAGGAAGAAAAAGCAATAGAAAATAATAATAGTAAACTTACATATATAAGAATAAAGTTAACAACTATCAAACATCCAAAAGTCATTGCAATTCCTAGATTGAATAAGCAACTTAAAAATAGAGAGTTGAGCTTGAGATATTAAAAAAGTTCGATGAGATGATGGGAAACTTACACAAAAAAAATAGTTTTCAATAAATATGAATTTATTGAAAACTATAAAACTATACATAAAATTTATGTATTATTCAAAATCAAAAAATAACAAGATCTTATTATTACCACTGGATTAAAATGAAAAAAGAAAGTATCAAATAGATTTTTAATTAATGTTTGGCTAAAAAAACAGAGAGTTTTTTAATTATCAAATAGTTCTATTAATTTTTTTTCTTCCTTTTTTGTGATTATAGAAATTATTATTTTATCACATTGTAATAAAAAACAATAAGAGTATAATAATTTATGGAGGATATATATCTATGAAGAGAAGTGAAAAACTGATAATAATGCATAAGTTTATTTTTCAAAAAAAGAATGAGCATAAGTTTATTTTTTGCTTATTTATTTTTCTGCTAATTTCTATATGCCTTATAATTATTGGATTAATAATCTTAGATATTTATTTATTTAAAAACCCAATCTTACTTTTAATTTTTTTTACTTTAATGTCAATATTTATTTTATTGTATTACTTTATACTCAAAATTTCATTTTATTTAATGAATAAAAAAATGATAAAGATGGTGGGGAAAATGTTTAAAAGAGTTTCATTTATGTTACAAAATAGAAAAAAATATATGATTGAGTTTTAGGTTGAATTATGTGGTCGTTTACCTATATTTTGTTTTCTGTAATTACTATAATAATTGAATTTCAAATAATTTCAAATAATTTTTATTGACTAAAATGGGTATTAATTCCAGTTGTTTTATTATTTACTCTTTTTGAATTAGAAACTTGCATCAGACATCATGTTCATTTAATTGAACGAAAAATTCAAAAAAATGAAGAATTAAATAGAGAAAAAATGACTCTAAGTGACCATTAATCTAATAAATATTCTACTTTCATTTTAAAATTAATGATGTTGTTACCGCTTTTAATGAGGGTGATGTTTATGTTAACAGTGCTGGAAAAGGATTTGGCTATGTTGGTGTCTATTCTATAACAATGGTTTATTAAAGATATTATTTTATTCAACTACATAATATATAAGGAAAATTCTACAATTAAGTCTAAGTAGATTGGTTTATTTTTTAACCATTCTATTTTTTTTACTTTTTTTATTTTAATAATAAAAAAAGTAAATTTGTTTGTTTTAAGTGTATAATTAATATATATAGAGTGGTGTTAATTATATAATGATTAAAATCGAGAATGTAAGTAAAAAATATAAGGAAAATTTTGTAAATTTAAATATTAATATTAATATTGAAGACGGAAAAATTTATGGTTTAATTGGGCCAAATGGAGCTGGAAAAACAACATTAGTACGGCAAATGCTTGGTTTTATTAAGTCTGATGAAGGTAAAATAACATTTAACAATATTAATTCTTGAAATAATTCCAAAAAAATAATGGCAGATATTGGTTATGTCCCAGGAGAATTAGCACTTTTTGAAAGTGTTTCTGTTAAATATTGGTTGAACCTAACAAAATTATTTAAGGAAAATGTTGATCCAAAATGAGTTGATTCTTTAGTCAAATATTTTGATTTGGATGTAAATAAAAAAATAAAGAAATTATCAAAAGGAAATAAGCAAAAGGTATCTATCATTGGTGCATTAATGCACAAACCAAAATATATTATTCTCGATGAACCAACCTCTGGTTTAGACCCGGTAATGCAAATAAAGTTTAATAAGTTAATTTTGAAATTAAAAAATGATTACAAAACAACAGTTTTTCTCTGTTCTCATATTATTTCTGAATCTCAAGAATTATGTGACCAAATATTTTTTATTAATCATGGTAATATTCTAAAATCATTGGATTCTAATGAAATTAAAAATAATGATTTATTACAAATCTTTAAAGATTTGTATGGAGCAGAGTTATAATGAAATCTAAGAGTAAATTTATCGCTTCCTTTTTATATTATTTAAGAACTAATTGAAGAACAATTTTAGCAATTTTTTGTTTGTGAATAGTGTTAACATTAATTTTTTGTTTGTATAGTATGACATCTGATTATGGTTTTAGTAAACCAGATTTTCGGGCTGCATATGAACAAAAAACTATTAATGGTGGCAAAGGTAGTTCTAGAATTTCTCTAGCAACAATTAATAAATACTTTTTATATGGAGGTTTTGCTGGTTGTTTTTATCTAATTGTGGGAACACTATTTTGAAATAAAATTTTAATGAAGGAATTAACAAATAAAACAATTTCATATTGACTTAGTCATAATCTATCTCGCACTAAAATATTATTATACAAATGCTTTTTTATCTTTTCAATTTTTTTATTATTGTTTTTAATTCAATTTACAATTTCATTAGCTTTTGTGATTAATGCATATTATATTAGCGAAGCTGAAATATATGCATTTATATCCCAAACGTTAAATTTTCTTGCTTTTGTTTTATTTATTAATAGTTTATTTTTCTTAATTGTTAATTTTTGAATTGAAAAGCAAAGATTGGTTAATTGTATAATTACTGGTTTTTTAGTCTTAGTTATATTAATTTTATTTTTATCAATTTTTTTGAAAAAAATTGATTTCAGTTATGTGAATATATTTAATTTAATTTATAATCCCTTTGATGGAGGAACATCTTATTCTGATCAATATGATTTTTCTAATCGTGGTGTTCATCAAATCATAAATAAAGACCATGGAGTTATATTTATTTATGATTGAAAATCAATTAAACCATTATATAATTATATCATAGCAATTTCTATGATACTTGGTACTGGAGTTTGTATTTATGGGGGATTATTAATTTTTCAAAAAAAACAAATACATTGTTAAATATAGACAAGGAAGATAATATGAAAAAAAAGAGCTTAAACAAATACATGCGATTTTATTTTTATACAAATTGAAAACTTATTTTGTTTATTTTTTGCATGTGGTCTTTAATTTCGATTGCAATCTTAATTATAAGTTGTAATTCTTATTATAATTTTAGCAAACCTGTTTTTAATGATAGCTATGAAACTGGTCAAGGTGGTTTTTTCAAAAGAAATTCGATTACATTTTTTGACCATTATTTTTTATATGGGCCTGTGTTTATTTTTTTATATTTGATTGTGACGGTTGTTTTTTTAAATATTATCTTTTATAATGAAGTTAATAGTGAAATTATATGTTATTGGTTAACACAAGGATTATCAAAAACACAAATTATTATTTATAAACTAATTTTCATTTGACTTTTATCAACATTTTTATTTTTAATTGAGTCCTTAATTAGTTTAGTCTTTATTTGTGAGAGTTATTTAATTAGCGGTAAAGAAATTGAAGGATATTTCATTCAGTCATTAAATTTTCTTTGCATTATTTATTTTTTGAATGTAGCTACGTTCTTTATCTTTATTTTGCTTATTGACCATCAATATCTAGCAAATAGCTTAATTTTTTGTTTTCTTATTTATACAATTATAATTATTGTTCTTGATCTTTTTCTAAAAACAAACTTCTTAAAATACTTTAATATTCTCAATTTAGCATATGACCCATTTTGGCAAAATATTAATCTAGACCAAAGTAGTGCAGTACAAATAACAAATAAAAATGGTGACGTTTTAACAGTAAATTCATGAAAAAAAATAAATATGTTACCTAGTATAATAATTTCTTTCTTTCTTTTAACAACCACTTGTGGATTTTGCTACCCTTTTGTAAAGGTTTATAATAAAAAAGATATGCTAATATAGTCTTAATATAAGTGAGAGTAAAATTAGAGGTAGTAGTTAATATTTAACTTGTAAGTATAGAAGTTGTTTTTATAAAAAATAGAGTTACAAATTAAAATATTTTGCATTATTTGAACATAAAAAAAACGAAGATCATTGAAATATTTAAAAAAAGTGGCACAATCTTTGTAGAACAACTATTTCACAAATTACTTTCTTAATATGATGATATATAAGAATTAAAAGTGTCTTTGATGAAAGATGTGAATATAAACAAAAATTTAGTTCGGAGAAATTTTATGGGATAGGAAATTAAAAAAATAGAACATGAAAATAATGGATTTATATGAACAAATTAAAATCCTAGGATTAGAATAATTTACAAAAAAATTCAATAAACTGAATGATGAAGTATCGATATAATAAAGTGATAAAGACTAGGCAATATAAACACCATTCATTTTGCGATACATATAAGGAAATTTAAACAATTTCAAAAATTTTGTGTGTTGGTGTATTGATCGGCAGTATTGTTAATTTTAAAAGGCCTTTAGCCTGCTAAAAAAGATTTTAATTCAAATATTGAAATTATTACCCTGTGAGCCCCAAAATGTATCTAAATTAAATACAATTAGTAACTATAGAATTTGATATTTTATACAACATTAATAATCTCGAAAATTATTTTGCAATAAATAAGTAGACTAAAAGTATCTTTAATACTAGTATTTGTCGAAAAATTATCCTTGATTAACAATTAAAATATTTGATAAAATTTTCAATAGATGTTGTTAGTACAGAAAAGTAAACCCATAATAATTAAACAAAATCTTAAGAATAATTTGATTGTAAATTATAACATGCATTTAGTCATAATAAAAAATTTAATTGTTGTATCATATTTAAAGATGTATTTATAAATAAAAAACAAACTAAACATTATGTAAAATTTCATATGATTTATTTATTATAATTTTTTTCATATCTAATTTAAATTTTGAAAATATTTAAACAATTATTAAAAAATTATGTTGCATATTAAATATATTGAAAATAACTATTTTGCTATTCAAACTTAAATAAAAAAGGTTAGTCAATCTTTCGCATGAGGTTGCGATTATTTTATATTATTAATATGTAACTCCACTTTAAACATACTAAATCAACCAATACTAAAAGATGAATTAAACAATAATTTTATAAATCATTTAAGAACCGCCTTAATTCACTTTAATATTTTCAAAACATATTTAGAGATTTTATTAAAAATAAAAATTTATAAATATGTTAGCATACAAATCGTATCATCTCATTTTTTTAAAGGTTACCTTTTTTAATATTACACATTTGGTCTATTCACTATAGATTTTATTTCCTATTATTAATTAAACTATTTTATACATATTTTCTTTTGCAAATCTATGTCTTTTGGCAACTTTAATATTTAATTCATCATTTTTATCTGCATACCCCAATGAAGCAGTGACATTTATTCTCTGTCCCTGCACCATTGTTTTTTCTTTGATCATAAACTCTTCTAATTTTGAAGTATTAAATCCCATCATTGGTGTTGTTTCAAACCCAATATCTGTTGCTTGCAATAGCACAAAAGCTAATTGAATGGAACTTGATGTTATATCTATTGTGTCTGTATATTTAGATACTTTTGTATAGTAATTTATAACACCTTTTGCAGTTTCATCTAACGCATCTTTAGCTGCAAAATCTTTTATAGTATCATAGATTCTCTTATAATTATCAGATAGTAACACCTTAAATGGTGTCCCAATAAATATAATTAAAGCTTTTGCTTTTAAAATATTTATTTTATTTGATTCTTCAAAAAACTCTGCATATTCTTCTTTTTTTGATTTATTTGTTATGATTACTATTTGAGAATCTTGAAAATTCGTAGCAGATGGTGCAAGATATGCTGCATCTATTATATTTTCTATTTGTTCTTTTGTTAAATCTGGCCCATCAATATATCTTTTTGTTGTATGTCTTTTTTTAATAACTTCATTTAAATTTTTCATAAATATTCCTCTTTTATCTATTATAATATTATCATATTTCTCATTTTTTTTAATAGTTATTATCATAAATATTTTTGTTTGTAATAATCAAAAGATTACCCACAAACAAAAAGAAAAGTATGTTTTTTCTGATTATTTATTATAATATATAAGTATATAAGTGAGGAAAATAATGAAAAAACCAGCATACGTATCATTAGATTTAGGAACATCATATACTTTGATGTACATTGGTGGGCAAGGAATAGTTTACAATGAGCCATCAATTATTGCTCTAAGGATATCAGATCAAAAAATAATCGCTGTCGGAATAGAGGCGGCAAAATTAATAGGAAAAAGTAATAAAAATATTCGAGTTGTCAAACCAATGGTTGATGGTGTCATTACAGACATTAAAACTACGCAAACACAATTAGAGTACATTGTTAAAAGATTAAGAATTGAACAAACAATCAAGGGCTGCATTATGGTAATTGCATACCCAAGTATAATTACGTCATTAGAAAAATCTGCGCTTGAAAAAATAGCATATAAACTTGGTGCTAGCTTTGTGATAATGCAAGAAGAAGTCAAAATGGCAGCCCTTGGAGGAGGGGTGAATATTTCAGCCCCTTCTGGACAATTGGTTATTGATTCTGGTGGGGGAACAACAGACATTGCTGTTCTATCATCGGGAGATGTAGTTCTTTCAAAATCGATAAAAATTGCTGGAACAGTTCTTACAAAAGAAATACAAAAATACGTTCGTGCTCAACACGGTATGGATATTGGAGAAACTACAGCTGAGAATATAAAAATAAAAATTGGAAATCTAGTTAAGGTTGGAGACTTAGATAATCTTTATGCATATGGGAGAGATTTAGTTTCTGGTTTACCTAGACAGGTTTTATTAACTCCTCAAGAAATTCAAGAAGTTTTAAAGGTTCCGGTTTCTAGAATAATAGACCTTGCTGTACAAGTTTTAGAATCAACTCCACCTGAATTAGCTGGAGATATATTTAGAAATGGTATTACTCTTTGTGGTGGAACAAGTTTGATCAAAGGAATGGCTAAATATGTTGCAGATACTATCCAATTGCCAGTAAAAATGGGTGACCAACCATTGTTAGCGGTT
This sequence comes from Spiroplasma endosymbiont of Aspidapion aeneum, assembly GCF_964031045.1. Lineage (NCBI taxonomy): Bacteria > Bacillati > Mycoplasmatota > Mollicutes > Entomoplasmatales > Spiroplasmataceae > Spiroplasma > Spiroplasma endosymbiont of Aspidapion aeneum. The sequence goes on from NZ_OZ034994.1 coordinate 286,152, forward strand.
ATAAATGGGACACGTAGTTTTGAATCAAAAGCAATTGAAATTTACCAAAATTCATCTTCAAACACAAATCTATATGATGAGTAAAATAAATTATTATTTAAAGAATAGTGATTAACCAGTCTCTATCCGCTGAAACTGTAAGATAAAAACAATATTTTTGTCAACTATTTCATTGTTTGGAGATTTTTTATTATTTAGGCAAAATATGCCATATTCTTTATTAATCTATTCGTCAATGTCAATTATACAAGAAATATGTACAAAATAAATATATAATAAGAGAGTAATGAATGGTAATTTATGAAGAGAAGTGAGAAAAATCGGGAATTATATCATAGAATAAATCAAGAAATTAGTGACATTGAAAAAGATTTAAAATCAACAGAGGATTTAGATGAAATTTTTGCTGCATTAAAGGTTATTGATGTTAACTTATATAGTGAAGTATTAAAATTAAAAGATTTAAATAAAAAATCAACAGACCCATATGTTGAACCAGAAAAAACTAAATATAATGTTGATGAGAGTATTAAAATCAAAATCAAGAAAATACTTAGCGAACTTCAACCTTTTAAATATGATAATGATGATGAAAAAGATTATTGAAATAGCAATGAAAATTATACTTTCAATTCAAAAGATTATAAAGCATATAATGATACAATTGAAGAAGAAAAAAAATTACGAAGTCTTAGAGAAAATAAATCTTACGATATAATTGCAAAAGCAAAAAAAGCAGCATTTGATGATATTGACACAAAAAGTTTAGAGAAATTTAAACTAACCGCCAATAAGAAAGTGGCTGAATCTGTAAGAGATATTATGAATAGATTAGACGATGCAACAGCTGTTGCTCAAGCATCCTATAAATTATTAAATCGAAAGCAAAAGAAGAGACAATATGTTTGAATATACATATCAGTTTTTTTAATAATGGTTATATGTGCAATACTACTTTTGGTTATTAAGTAATATAATAATATAAAAAGGACAAATTTTATGAAAAATATAAATATAGCAGTTGATGGAACAGCTGGCAGCGGAAAGTCGAGCACATTTTTAGAAGTTAGTAAAATAATTGGTTACAACTTTATTGACACTGGTGTCATGTATAGAGCATTTACTTGATTATGTGCAAATAAGAAAATTGACTTTAATAATAAGAATCATATTAATGAGGTATTAAAAGATCTTGATATTTTAATTACAGATAATAAAATTATTATTAATGGTGAGGACGTTTCTTTATTACTTGAATCTGATATTGTTATAAAAAATATAAATAAAGTTTCTGTTGTTGATATTGTAAGAGATAAAATGGTCACTTTACAAAAAGAAATGGTAAAAGAAAAAAGAAACATTATGGTTGGAAGGGATATAACTAGTGTTGTATTATGTGATGCTGAGTTAAAGGTCTATTTTGATTGTTCTATTGAAGAGAGAGCAAAACGAAGATTAAAACAAAGATTAAAGATTAATAACAAGGCAAGTTATGATGAAATATATGAATCAATTAGACAAAGAGATATGACCGATAAATCCCGTGAAATTGGAGCACTTAAAATAGTGCCAGATGCTTGAATATTTGATTCAACTAATTATTCATTTCAAGAATCGGTTGAAAAAATTTTAGAAAAAATTTATAGTATTATAAATTAAAAGAAAGGCTAACATTATGGCTCAAAAAAAAGTATTTACTATTGTTGGACGTCCTAATGTTGGAAAATCAACTTTCTTTAATAGAATAATTAAAGAAAGGAAATCTATAGTCGAAGATACTCCTGGTGTAACAAGAGATCGAATATATGGACAAGGAGAATGAATTACAATACCTTTTATTCTCATTGATACTGGTGGTATAGTTTTTAACGATGATCTTCCATTTTCAAGGCAGATAAAACTTCAAGCACAGATTGCAATTGAAGAAGCTGATGTTATTTTATTTTTAATAAACTATAAAGAGGGAATAACAAATGAAGATGAAGAGGTAGCAAAATTATTATATAAAGCAAATAAACCAATTCTTTTAGTAGCAAATAAATATGATAATAAAGATAGTGGTTATGAAAAATATGAATTTATGTCTCTTGGATTTGGTGAACCTTATTTAATATCTTCAAGCCATGGAATAGGTATTGGAGACTTGATGGATGGAATATTTAATAAAATTCCAAAAGAAGAATCTGTTTATGATGATAATGAACTAAAAATAACAATTGTTGGTCGTCCCAATGTAGGAAAATCATCTTTATTAAATTCGCTTGTAAATGAAGATAGAATGATCGTTTCAGATATCCCTGGAACAACAAGAGATTCGGTTGATACGAGAATAAAGTTCAAAGGAAAAGATTATATTTTAGTTGATACTGCTGGTCTTCGAAAACGAGGCAAGATATATGAAAATATAGAAAAATATAGTTATTTAAGATCGCTATCTAGTATTAATAAATCTGATATTGTTATTCTTGTGGTTGATATTTCAAACTCAATTATAGACCAAGATACAAATATTGGTGGTCTTGCATTTGATGAAAAAAAACCAATTATTATTATTGCAAATAAATGAGATTTAGTTGAAGATAAATCTTCGGCTGCAATGAATAAAAAAGAAAAGGAAATTAGAAGTTATTTTAAATATTTGCAGTATGCTAAAATAGTATTTACGTCCGCAATAGAAAGAACTAGAATTCATAACGTATTTGAAACAATCGATCTTGTTAAAGAGAATATGTCAAAAAGAATAAAAACAAGTATTCTTAATGAAATATTCAATAAAGCACAACTTATCAATCCTGCTCCAGATTTCAATGGTGGAAGATTAAAAATTTATTTTGTAAATCAGGTAAAGGCATATATGCCAACTTTTGTATTATTTGTTAACAACCCAAATTATGTGCACTTCTCATATAAACGATTTTTAGAGAACCAAATACGCGCTCATTTTAATTTTGATGGTGTACCAATCAATATTATATTCAGAGAAAAGAAATAGAGGTATTATATATGAAATCAAAAGTAGCAATTATTGGAACAGGAGCATATGGCACTGTCTTAGCAAATGTAATAGCAGAAAATCATAATCAGGTAACAATGTATGGAATTGATAGAAAACAAGTAGAAGATATTGACAAGAATAATTTGAATAAAGAATTTTTTGGGGATATTCTAATAAATAAAAATATTAATGCAACATGTGATATTAAAGAGGCATTAAATGATGCAAATGTTGTTATAATTTGTGTTCCAACTTTTGCAATTGAAAAAATTCTAGAACTATTAGACAAAAACATAGACCACCCAGTTCATATTATAAACACTGCCAAGGGATTGGTTGGTGATAATCATAATTTTCTTTCTAAAAAGATTAAAAACTATTTTAGGGATAGCAAAAACATAATTTCATATGGTGGTATTTATGGGCCATCATTAGCAAAAGAATGTATTATGAAAAAGCCGACTTGTGTAATGATGGCTAATGAGAAAATTGAAATTGCCAATGAATTGGCAAAATTATTTATAAATGATCATTTTTATGTCCAAACAACTACAGATATTTTGGGCTGTGAAATTGCGGGAGCATTAAAAAATACTATCGCTATTGCTTGTGGAATAATTGATGGATTTGGATATGGAGACAATGCGCATGCTTGTTTAATAACAATTGGTCACCAAGAAATATGTAGATTTGCTAAGCATTTTGGTGCAAAGGAAGAAACCTTTCTAAATTTTGCCACAATGGGAGATTTAGTTCTTACAGCAAGTTCAAAAGGTTCTAGAAATTTTTCATTGGGAAATAGTATTGCTTTTAATGATAGCGCCCAAAAAGTATTAGAGTCACATAAAGTAACGGTAGAAGGTGTTTTAACCTGCAAATTAGCAGTAGAAATTGCAAAAATCAACAATATTTCTATGCCCTTATTTGAATTAATGTATGAAATATTGTATAATAAACATAAGCCAAGTTTAGGGGTTAAAAAAATATTCCCAAATTCAATGGCGAAATATTAAAATAATTTGAAAGGTAAAAATAAAAAATGACAAAGGCAGAATTAGCACAGAAACTTGCAACTAGTTTCGACTTATCATCAAAGTCTGAAGGTGAAAAAATAATATCATTTATTTTTGATGAAATTGCATCTTCATTAGTTAATAGAGAAGAAATAGCAATAGCTGGATTTGGTAAATTTTTAACAGCAGACAGAGCTGCTCGTGAAGGTGTAAATCCATCTACAGGTGAAAAAATTAAAATTGCCGCAACAACAGTTACTAAATTTAAAGCAGCAAAACAATTAAAAGATGCTGTTGCAAAATAAAACAATTTAATAAAAAGATTTTTATATAAATATAACAATTTATATATTTTTTTTTCTTTAAAATAGGAGATATGAAATGATTTATGAATTATTTGACCGAGGATATTTAAATAGTGAAGCTTTACTAATTAGATACTATAAAAAAATAGGTATCTCTGAAAATCAATTAATAATCATTCTTTTGATAAATTCTTTAAAAAGAGAATCTGATCGTGTATATATGCCATCAGAAATTTCAAAATATATGAATATTTCAAAGGAGTGTATCTCTAAAGAAATTGACATTTTAATAGAAAATAAGTTTTTTAATATAGAAAAAAACAAATCTTCTGGTACACAAAAGATAAATTTTTCACCAATATACAATAAAATAATTTATGAAATAGAACTTGAGAATATTAATAATAGTGATGCGCTAAAAAAACTTACTCTGTATGTAAGGAAAAGTTATAACATTATACTTTCAGACAGTGATAAGGAAATAATAATAGCATTATTTAATAGTGGTCTATCTTGGTCATATGTTCATGATAATCTAGAACCAAAACAGCATATTCAAGATAGCAATGAATTAATTAGAATTCTTAAAAAACTTCATGAAACAACTTCAATTAAATTTTCAACATTCAATTGAGTTGATATTTAATATATAGAATAAAACAAATATGAAAAAAGATATCTTTAAAAATAATTCAATTATAAATAAAGGAATACTTAAGATTGATTCATATATGGAAAAAAACAATACTCAAAAAATGAGATTTAATTTTTATGTATTGTGTTTTTTTATTTTGGTAGTGATAAATCCGGTTAATATATTTGTAATAAAAAATGAAATATTAGCTACCGTTAATATATTCTTAGATTTTTGATTTCTTATTTTATTTTCATTAATGGGTTGATTTTCAACAGATTTATACCACTCTTCTCTTGTTATATATGATAAATCTTTGGAGCTTAAAGATTGAAAATGCACGCTTAAGAGAATTATAAAGTATTCATCTATTGGTTATTTAAAAACTATTGTTGTTGTGAATTTTCTAAATTCAATTATTTTTTCAACACAAGTAATATATTTTTTTGAAGAGGAATATAAATTCATAGCTGAAGGTTCAATTGTTATGATTGACCTATTACTTATCCCATCGTTTGTAAAACTTTTTGAAACAATTATTAAAAATAGAGAAATTTTAAGAAATGTTTTAAGACATGCTTTTGTTAGACAATCTGTTACAATGGAAGATCTCTTTGAGAATTATGAATTTTCAAAAAATTTTGTTTTTTTAAATTTCGACAATTATTTTTTAAAAAGTAAGCACAACATATTTTTTATTACAGGAAATAATTATTCTCTAGATGAAAAAGATATGGTAAAAAAATTAAATCATGAGATTGTTGACATATATAAAGAACTATGATATTTTCACGTCAAGATAATTCAAGAATACCATAAATTAAAAACTAAAAAACAAAAAAGAAAATGTTTAAATATTTTATTATATTATTTTATGATTTGGGTAAATTTTTTTGATTTTTAAAATATATCATGTTTTATTTTAAATATTATTCATATATTTAAAATATGAGCATTAAAATTAAAAATTATTCCTAAATAAATTGAAAGATGTTCAAGATTTAGTAATAAAAATAGAGCTTTTAAATATCACTCTTCTACAGAAAGTTTAAAGTGTTGGGTTAAAGAAAATTTTTTTGAATCATTCAGTAGAATATTTAAAGTTATAAAACATTTTTATAATTGTTTCTAAAAATTTATTACAAATTAAAATTTTTCAAGGAAATAAATTATAATTTAAAAGGATTAAAAGTAGAACGGTTATAGATCAACCACTCTACTTAGAGCCGTTTTTCTATAATAAAAATATAATAAGTATTTTTAAATAGAGTTAGATATTTAAAAATTTTACTTTTTTATAAAAAATGACAAAGTTTAATAATTTACAAGAAGGGTGAATATAATCTCTAAAAAACTTATAAAATATGAGAATGGTAAATATAAAAAAAGGAGGCTAACTACGTTTTATTAGAGTTATCTTCCTTTTTTGTATATATTATTTATAAATTATCAATTAATTTAGCTATATTTATTTTGGTATAAGTTTATTGATAGGATATAAGACCTATATACAAAGTAAATACAAAATTTATTGGAAATAAAATACCATTTCTATAGAGAAATGGTATGTGATATATAATTATAAATTAATAATTATCTTTAAAATATTATCGTTTATCATTGTTTAAATAAAAGACCTGTTGTTGGTGCAAATCCAATTGTATATAAAGCTATGGCCCCGATTCATATTCCGTATTGTCTTGCTTTTCCCAAAGATGAAAGCATTCCATCTTTTGCAAAAAATACGATACCTACAACTAATAATAAATATGCTAGTAAGATTGATGCGTGAATAATAATTTTAAATATTAATTCTCCAGCCTCAATTCTAATAAATATAAACATAAAACTAATTAATATTGAAAATCCAAGGATAGCTAATGCACCTATAGTTATTCCATATCCAGCAGATTTGCTGTTAATATCTCCTAATGTTAGTCCAGCATAACCAAATGCTTCATTTACAATTAATGCAAACATTAAAAATATTGTTGCAAGTACTGTTAATAATACACTATGCATTTTACTCATTTTTTATTCCTCCATAAGTATTATTCTACACTATTTAGAATAGAAAAAAGTAATTTTTAAAATAGTTTTTATTCTTTACACTATTAAGTAATAAATTTTTTAAGTATTAATTCTAAATCTAAAAACAAATTATCTATTTTAACTGAGTAACAATTTTCATTAAACCATTCCAATGGAATTTTACGAATATTTAACTCTATAAATTGTTTGATATCAACAACATAAATATTTTCATTTTCATGGAAGTAAATAAAAATAAGTGCAACACCATTGTGTTTTGAAACATTAGTTAATTTTTTAAATTGATGTTTTTTAATATTACTTAGATTAAAATATTCTAGTTCAGTTTCCTTTGCCTCAATTTCTAAATAGGTCCCTTTATAAACACCAATATAATCACAAAAATCATTTTTTAATAATTTTGCTTTAACAAAATTATCAGTGTCAATCGAAATAATTTTATTAGTAACTGAAGTTTTCGCTAACAAATAATTATTATTATCTTTATTATTTTCTATTGAATTATTAATAACACTTTCTAAAAACATGCCTCTATTATTTAAAATCATAAATATTTCTCCCAAATATATAAACACCATTTTTGTATAATTTGTGCATAGAAATAACAAAATAAAAAAAATAAAATAAAATAAACTAAGTGAGATTATGAATATTAGATAAGGCAATTGCTAATAGTAAATATAATTTTATTCAAGAATATATTAAGAAATTGTAGCAATAACTGACTGAAAAATTCTAGGTTTATCATCAAATAAGGGGGTATATTATTAAGATAATAATCATAAATACGCGATATAGCTATACCTGCAAATTAATATAATTATATATCTTGATTTTTCCCCATTTTTTCACCTTAAATATAAAATTATAGGTAATTTTGCTTGTTATTTTAAATATAGTTATTATATAATTAATTTATCATTAAAAATTCAATACATATGAAACTTGTATATATCCTCATATTGGGAGGGTGTTTCTACCTTAGACCTATCTAAGACTATAAGTGTCTTTATTTTTAAAAGACATTAATACACAGTTTTTCTGTATTATTGTCTTTTTTTTGTAAATATATGAAAGGATTTAGCGTGAAAGATAAATTAACAAATAAAAGAACGATTAGAGGAATCGAAAAATACTTTAAGTTTGATAAATTAGAAGCTATCTTTAAAAAAGAACTTATAGCTGGGATATCAACTTTTTTATCAATAATATATATATTGTCAGTTCAACCAAGTTTAATAGTAACTAATCCGATTGGTCACTCATTTTCAGATGGAAAAGATGCTTATTATCTGGGTACATTCTTTGCAACAGTCTTAGTCTCTGCTTTCTTCTCAATTCTTATGGGATTATTTGCAAATGTGCCAATAACTATTATTGCTTCAATGGGTATGACCGGGCTATTTATAAATATTGCCTATACAAGTGCACAACCATTATATTTTGAGGGCGCAATGATGGCAACAATGATTTCATCAATTTTATTTTTTACAATTTCAATAACCCCTTTAAGATCTTATGTTATTAAGGCAATACCAGAAAGTTTAACAAAAGTTTTTGGTATTGGCATAGGATTATTTATTGCCTATGTTGGTTTAAAAAATATGGGATGATTCTCATTAAATAATGGTATGCCTGTTGCTTCATTATCTAAATTTAAGGAAAATTATCTAGGAATAATTTTAGGAATGCTAACATTAATGATAATTTTAGGGTTATATTATAACAATGTTACAGGGGCAGCGGCTATTGGAATAGTTATAATGTTTATTGTTGCTCTAATAATTGCAAATACAATTAGTGAAGATAATTCATCTTTTAATTTAATTGCAAATGCCAACCTTAGAGGTGGAATTCATTGAGATTATAATTATTTATTTGGTATAAAGAATAATATGTCACATGTATTCTCGAGAATGAAAGATAAATCTGTATGAACAAATCCTACATTCTACATCTCAATATTTATTATTACATTAATTAACTTCTTTGATGCAACGGGAACAATGATGGTGTTTAATGATAAATTAAATCGTCAAACAAAGTTTAAAAGAGAAATTTCTAAAAAAGCCTTGATTGTTGATGCTGGCGGGACAATGATGGCACCGCTTTTTGGAACAACACCAATGACAACAGCAGTTGAGTCTTCTGTTGGAATTGAACAAGGCGGAAAAACTGGAGTTGTTTCAATTGTATCTGGTCTTTTAATACTATCTTGTTTAGCAATAGCACCAATTTTTCAAATGATGCCAAAATGTGTAACTTCTGCTTCTTGTGTGTTTGTTGGGATTTTGATGTTAAATGAATCAAAATATGTGGCTTGAGATAAACCTGAAAATCTAATTGCTGGCTTCTTTTCAATTTCATTTATGGTAATGACATTTTCTATATCGAATGGGATATCACTAGCAATTATATTCTATACATTTATAATGATAGTAACAAGAAAATTTAAAGAAATTTCAATAACAATGTATTTATTATCTGCTTTATTTATTCTATACTTTGTAATAACTGCATTTATATAATATTTTAAATTGGGCAATTAGATATAATTATTTTTTGCTAATTATCTAATATACATATTAATATTATAATTAGATATTGGCGTTATTTTCATTTTGAGTAGTAAATACAAACTAAACAAAATAAAAATTTTAGATGTTTTTCTATGTGAGAATAATTATATATTTTGTACCACTTACAAAATAACTATGTATGAAGATTAATAATTACTTTTAGATTTCTTATTGTGGTCACAAGTAAATATTTGTTATTTCAAATGAAAAACTTTTAAAATTTGAAAATACTATTTTAAACAAATAATAATATTACTGAAATAATTAATAATATCATTGAACTCAAAAATAGAACTTTTTGAGTTTTTTTAATTATTGCCTCCTCATTTGTATATATTGGGAAGTATCTTCTACGTTTATCATTGTAATATTTAATAGCTTGTTGATTCCTAAAAAAGCCCATAATTATTGCAACAAGATTTTCTAATAATAAAAAAAATATCAGTGTGTATTTACATGTTTTTTTAAAAATTGTTTTATCAATCAAATATCCAAATAATAATGAAATTAAAAATATTATAGCTGCTAAAGCTATGATAATAAATAAATCATATCAGTGAATTTTACGTATCCGATCATATTTATATGCATCATTTTCATATTCTTCTTTTTTATTTTCGATTCTTCTTTTTGCCTCTTCCTTGGTTTTTTGAATATTCTCTTTATTTTTTTCTCTTAACCGGTTTATTATCTTACTATTTTTCATAAATAAATCCTTTTTTCTCTATTTATTTTACATTAAAAACCTTTTTCATTTAAATAATTGATAAAATTAATAGAGACAATATTCATAAAAATAGGAGGTTATTTAGATGAGTTATAAGTATATAGCGTGTGATCTTGATGGAACAAGTTTACAAACAACTGTGGGTAAATTAACTAAAAAGACGATTGAAAGTGTTCTTGCTTATCAAAAGGAAAGTAATAACAAGTTTTTTATAGCAACAGGTAGAAACTTTATCGTTACTAAGCATTTAGCAGACCAATTAGGGGTTAAATTGCCAATAATAACATTAAATGGGGCGGTAATCTATGATTGTCAAAGTCAGAAGGTTTTATACCAAGATGCAATTGCAAATCAAATAGCAGTTGATATTACAAAGTTTTGTGTAGAAAAAGATTATCACATTGTAGCAAATACATTTGATAAAGTTATTGGAATTGAAACAGGCGAAAGAATAGATTTTTACTTAAATGAATTAAATGATTATCCCGAAATACAAAAAAATAATATTGTTGTTTACAAAAAACAAAGTGATATGTTGAAAGATATTATTGCAAAAAAAATTGATGTAGTTAAATTCACAATATCACTAGCAGAAAATGATATCCAGTCTATAAAAGATGTTGAAGAGATGATCTCAAAGTATGATGTCGCCAATGCGGGAACATATATGATGGGTCGCTATCTTATTGATGTTTTTAGTTCAAAAGCAAACAAAGGAGTTGCTATTAAATATATGGCTAAAAATTATTTAAATACGGACCCAAAGGAAATTATTACACTTGGAGATAATAATAATGATCTTGAATTCATAAGAAACTCTAATTTTGGTATCACACTTAAAAATGGTGTTGATGTATTAAAAAAAATAGCTTTTAAAGTATTGGAAAAAAGTGTTGAAGAAGATGCTGTGGCTTACTTTTTAGATGAACTAGTAAAAAATAAAGGGGAAATTAAATAATAATGGATGATTTAATAATAAAACAGGTTATTTCAGCAATTAATAACCGTCATAAACCAAAAGATGGTAATGGTCCATCTTCACAAGAAATATTAACTAAATATTTAGAATCATATAAACTAATGACAAACAACGATGAAAGAATTGTGGGACTAGATATTTCAAAAATAACATATGAAAATATCTTTAACAAGGATGGCAATATTATATTAAAAGCCATGGTTTTAAGAGCTGATGTTGTATCTGATAAATGAGTCGTGGGAGTCCATGGGTACTCTGCTTCTAAAGAGAGTGTTCTTATGAGTATAAATTATTATCGTAAATTAGGTTATAATATATTTTCTTTTGACTTTAGGAACCACGGTGAATCTGATGATGGGTATATAACTATGGGATTGAATGAAATAAGCGACCTTAAAGCTGCTTTAAATCATTTGAAAGAAAATTATGCCCCTAAAAGTGTTGGCTTGGTAGGATTTAGTATGGGAGCTTTCACATGTAATTATTTTAACCTTTTAGATGAAAACAAGAAATACAATATTGACTGAGTAGTATCAGATTCAACATATTATAACCAAAGAGATGTATTGGCAAGGGTTTTAAAATATATAATTCCTATAGAATTATTTAATGACAAAATTCTTGATTTTACAATAAAATATTATAAAGAAAAACTAAATTATGATATAGAATCAATATCTTTAGAAAAGGCTATTAATAGTTGTAAAAAATCTGCCCCAACACTTTTTATTTGTTCTAAAGCAGATCAAGTTACCTTATATAGTGAAAGCTATCGATTAATGGATGATAGAAAAAAATTTAAGCAAAATGATAAAATTGTAGATTTTGAAACAACTGAACATGTTGCAGCTTCAATTCAAAAAACTGACTTATATTGTAAATCGATAGACGAATTTTTTAGTAAATTATAAGGAGAGATAAATGAAATTCATTGATGTTGATGAAAAACTTTTAAATAGTACAGATATTCATATTTTAAATGAGATTAATAATGATGCAACTTATTTTTGTACAAATAATATTGCTAGTTTATCAACTAAATATGCAGTTTCAAATTCTGCAATCACAAGAGCTTGTAAAAAATTTGGTTTCTCAAATTTAAAAAGTGCACAATTAAAAATTAGTGAAAGGATGGCTGTCAAAAAAGGCTTTTACAAACACGATAAATCAGGAACAACCGAAGCTTTAATAACAAACATTAAATCATCTGTGATGTATACAATTAATGAAACATTTGATGCTGCAGATAATCAAGTATTGGAGAATATTGCGACTTCAATTTTTGCCTCAGACCAAATAATATTATATGGTTTAGAGGAAAACATTTTTGGTGCAAGTGTTTTTGTTGATAAATTAGAGTCATTAAATATTAATATAAAGCTAGTTATTAACTCTTATAATTACCTTAAAAAATCTATATACTTTAGTAACAATTCTCTTTCTATTATAATTCTTAGAGATAAACCTTGAGATGAGGTTTATAACATAATTTCTTGGTCAATTTCTAAGAAAAAAATGAATGTAGTTTTAATAACTCCAGATATTTCTATAACAAGGCGCGAACTGGAGATAAGAAATATAAGTGCTCATAAAATTAGATTTTTAGCATGCAAAAACTCACTAAATAATATTGATGTTCCTATGAAGAATATTTTTGCCTATTCTGGAGATTTAATCCTATTTGAAAGCATATACCAAATAATGGTTCATCTAAAACCAAAGATAACAGAACAATCAAATAAAGTACGAGATCTTTATGAAAAATTGGTTAGTGATGTTAAAAAAGATAATTAGGGGAATATAATGAACAATATTTCAGATATAGACCTTAAGGTAATTTTTGATGCCTTAAATAATAATTGAAGAAAATTTCAATCAAGTCTTGTTCATGGTAATTTTTTGAACACAATCAAAAAAAACCTAGAGATTGAAACAAATTATGATAAAAGAATTACAGGCTATAATATTGATGACATTATCTTTGATAAAATTGTAGACTTGGATTCTAAATTAAGTGTGGATATTTTATATTCACTTTGTGAAAAAAAATCTAAGAATTGAATTGTTGGTATCCATACATTTACAGGATGTAAAGAAAAAATGCTTCACAATTTATTATTTTATAAGAAGTTTGGATTTAATATCTTACTTTTTGATCTAAGAGGCCATAAACTCACAGATAATAATATTTGTACTTTTGGAGTTAAAGAAATAATTGATTTAGAAGTTGTTTTGAAATGGTTGAAATCTAAATTTAAACCAAAACAAGTTGGTATTCATGGAATTGATATCGGCGCTTATATAGCAAATAAATTTATACTTTTAAATAAAAATGATATTTATAATTTGGAATTTGTTATTTCAGATTCTACATATTATTCATACTATAAATTTATAAAAAAATTAATATTTAAAATGGCAAATAATGATATACCAAAGAACCATAAAAAAAATTTTGATTTTGTTACAGATGAATATCTTCGATATTGTAAGGAAAAGCATAATATAAATATATCAGATACATCAATATCTAGAACATTAGAAAATACAAAATCAACAGTACCAACATTATTTTTTTCCTCAGAATATGATGATATTTCATTAATTAGTGAAAGTCACGAATTTATGTTGAATAGAATTAAATTTGAAAAAAATGATCATTTTTATGACCTATGTAATAAAAGCCACGGAATGGGTTTTTATGAGAAAACAGATGAATATATAGATGCTGTCCGTGAATTTTTTAGAATAAATCATTTAATTTAGAAACTGAAAACTATTTAATTAAAGAAAAAACTTACAATTATATTTATGTAATTAGATACTTGTCTTATAAATGTCTTAAAACAATAAAAAATAAATATATTTCTTTTAATATAATCATAATAAATTGCAATAAAATATTAAAAGAAAATAATAAATAACTAAAAAAAGTAAAAAAAATTTTCAAAAAAGCTAAAATCAAGTTTATATTTCGTTATAAGATTAATTTTATTAAAAATTTGTAAGAAAATAGTTATTTAATCTTAAAAAAATGTCATTTTTCTTTAAGTTTGGATTTATTCTATTTAATATTTTTATGTTTAAAATTTAAAAACTTTCACTAATTCTTTTAAATATATAATTAATTAATTTTAATTGATTCTTAAAGGGGGTATAATTATATTGTAAAAGAGGTGAAAGAATGGGAATAGATCGTTTTAAACAATGAGGCGGTTTCAAAACTGGAGAATGAACTGATAAAGTTAATACCAGGGATTTTATCCAAAGAAACTACACGCCTTATATGGGAGATGGCTCATTTATTAAAGGTCCAACAAAGGCAACTGATAAATTGTGAGCTAAATTATTAGAAATGGCTAAAAAAGAGAGAGAAGCTGGCGGTGTTTATGACATCGATACAGATATCGCATCAACAATAATTAGTCATAAGCCGGGTTACATTGATAAGAAACTTGAAAAAATAGTTGGTTTGCAAACTGATAAATTATTCAAGCGTGCATTAATGCCGTTTGGTGGAATTAATATGGCTGTACAAGCAAATGAATCATATGGATTTGTTGTATCCGATCGTGTAAAAAATATTTTTACAAATTATCGTAAAACACATAACCAAGGTGTTTTTGATGCATATACACCAGATATGAGAGCTATTAGACGTTCTCACATAGTAACAGGTTTACCTGATTCTTATGGTCGTGGTAGAATAATTGGAGATTATAGACGTCTTGCGTTATATGGAACTAAGTTCTTAATTGAACAAAAGATCGAAGATTCTAAATTATTTGATGGCGAAATGACTGAAGCAAAAATTCGTCAAAGAGAAGAAATAACAGAACAAATTAACGCTTTAAAACAAATTGAAAAACTTGGAGAAATGCATGGATTTGATTTATCTCGCCCAGCTGAAAACTCTCAAGAGGCAATTCAATGATTATATCTTGGTTATTTAGCTGCTATTAAACAAAATAATGGGGCAGCTGAATCAATTGGAAGAAATGCTGGTTTTATTGATATTTTTATTGAAAGAGATCTAAAAAATGGTGTTATTACCGAAGAACAAGCTCAAGAATTAATAGACCATTTAGTTATGAAATTGAGAATTGTAAAATTTGCAAGAACACCTGCTTATAATCAAATTTTCTCAGGTGACCCTGTTTGAGCAACTGAATCAATTGGTGGAATGGGACTTGATGGAAGAACACTAGTTACTAAAACAGCGTTTAGAATTATAAATACTTTAGCAAATATGGGACCAAGTCCAGAACCAAACCTAACAATATTATGATCAAAAAATTTACCAAACGGATTTAAAGAGTTTTGTGCAGACTTTTCAATCAAATATTCATCAATGCAATATGAAAATGATGATATTATGAGAACAACTCACGGAGATGATTATGCAATTGCGTGTTGTGTTTCACCAATGAAGGTTGGAAAACAAATGCAATTCTTTGGTGCAAGAACAAATTTAGCAAAAACATTACTTTACGCTATTAATGGTGGTATTGATGAAATTTCAAAAGATCAAATTTCACCAAGATTTGAACCAGTTACAACTGGGAATGGCCCATTAAACTTTGATGAAGTATGAACTAAATTCGAAAATATGATGGCATGGGTAGCAGACAAGTATGTAAATACATTAAATGTTATCCACTATATGCACGATAAGTATTATTATGAATCTGCTGAAATGTGTTTTATGGATACAGATTGCCATAGATTCTTTGCAACAGGAATCGCTGGTTTAAGTGTGGTTGCTGATTCACTTTCTGCAATTAAGTATGGAAAAGTTACACCAATTCGTGATGAAAAAGGAATTGTTGTAGATTATAAAGCTGAAGGTGATTATCCAACTTATGGAAACGATGATGACAGAGTTGACTATTTAGCAACAAAAGTTGTTTCAACTTTTATGGATTATATTAGAAAACATGAAACTTACCGTAAAAGTGAACCTACAATGTCTGTATTGACAATTACATCAAATGT